>JACJNW010000021.1 GCA_014695195.1 Cyanobacteria bacterium FACHB-DQ100
TCATCAACACGCCGAACCAGCCTACGTAGAGGCGGTTGTCGGTCGAGGTCACCCAGTTGCAGAACTGCGCCCACAGGTTGGCGCTTTCGCGTCTCTGTAAGGTCGTTGTCATGGTTGGATAATTACAATTTGAAGAATGATGTAAGTGGTGTTAACCACACTTTACATAGTAGAGAAAAAATTTCGATTTGTAAAGCGTTTTAACGATCGTTTCTCAGATTCTCCATCTGAAGGAGTAGATCAAGAGTACAAAAAAGTATCTGACTTCAAATGCTCTGCCCCATCCCAGAGCGGCTTCTGAGCATCCGAAGGCACTCTTTAGTCAAGACTGAGAAGAGGCAGAAGCAATTGTAAACGAATAATACGAACTAAAACCGAGAGAACGACATCCGCTCTCTTGTTTCAATCCGTAACGAGGTTGCGAACCCATCCATTAAATTACGATCGCTAGCTTGCGTCCTAAATTGACGATTGCAGGGGTTATTGTGGGCGATCGATGCAACCACTGGTGAAATAGCTCTTGACTCTTGGTGAAAGAAACGTTTAGTCCAAACTGTCCACTGAGCGTGATCAACCGCTCTAAGACATGAACTTGAGAGTCTGAATTTTCTATTTCACGTTCGTTAAAGAGTGTCCACAACGCTCGTTCGATCAATCGCTGCAAAATTTCACGCGCCTCTGGCTGCTGAAGCTGACAGTGCAGATGAACTGCTTCAGTTGCGATCGCTTCCAACTGCGCCAAAATTATCAAAGTTGAGTCCAGATCCTCTGCATCTTGCTCGAACGATCGCAGCGTTAGCAGCAGTCGATGTCCGAGTGCTATTTCAGCCGCGACTTGTAGCTCCTGGGGTACAGGCAATTCATCGCGATGAAACGCCATTACAACCCCATAGTTGTCGCGATAGACTTGTGTGTAAAGTTGGTCTAAGCGCGTTAGGGTCTCTTGAGTGAGCAACCTCATCATTCGATGTCGCTCCTCTGCAAACAAATCCTGCAAACTGTAAGCCACATCCCCAAACAGTTGATTCATTTTCAGGATGACTTGAGCGGCGCTACCTTGTGCAAGCTTCTCAAAAAGCTGCTCTTTCACCTGCGTATAGTTCCGCCGTCCCGCAAAGGGTTGAATACAACACTGAAAATCCCAGCCGCATAAATGCAGCACTGCAAAGACGAAATGCTGACTCTCGCGAGTAATCTCAGACGTGAGTTGTAGCTGACCGACTGCAAGCGTTACCGATCCCAAGCGCTGAATCTGATAGTCCAACTGAGACGTGCTGTAGCAGTAAACGCGCTGTTCTCGTGCATAAGTTGTAAACAGAGAAGAGATTGCGTAGTGGGCTGCAACCTGCTCGAACGTGATTTGAGCGGGAATCACGAGTTGACGATACACTTCCGCACCATTTTTGAAGCAATCTACATTGCTTGGAGACAATGCCAGTCGTTTAATAAAACTTTTTTCAAGCTGAAGCCCTGCTACATCTCCAGCAAGTTCAAGCGCTCGTGAGGCATACCGCAGAATTTGCACCCCCTCTGGTCGAGAAAGCTCTTCAAAAAACCAGCCGCAACTTGTGTACATCAACAACGCATGACGCTGCATTTCTAGCAGGCGTAACGCATCTAAACGATCGTCACTGCTCAATTTATGCGACTGATGCCGAGCAAGAAACTTTGGTACCGAAGCCCGATCGCGAATGACTTCGATATACTCATCTCGCGCTTGCCAAGGATCATCAAACAGCTTTTTCCCTTCCTCTTCGTACACGCGAATCAACTGATCCCGCAGCCAATCCAGTGCTTCTCTCAGCGGTCGTCTCCATTTTTGGTGCCATAGACCGCCGCCTCCACAGCCACAGTCATCCTGCCAGCGATCAACTCCATGCGCACAACTCCAAGCGGTAACGGGCTTCAACACCACCTCCCACGCCGGTGGATTAAGGCTAAGGTAGTGCGCGAAATTAGTGACTGTCCAATCGCGTCTTGGAAACTCCTCAATAAAAGCATATGCCAAGCATTTCTCAGTGCCACCTTTGTGATGCCCGAAAGTTTCACCATCGGTTGCGACTGAGATTAGCTGAGTGGGACGATGATCCCCGCGTACCGCTTGGCTCAAACGACTCGCGAGATGATGAGAACTGCTCAAGGCTGAATCAAAGCCCATGTCACGAGAAATCGGACCGTCGTAGAAGAAAATATCTAGATAAGAAGAATCAGGATCACCTGACTGCAGATAACAGCGATAGGGGCGAGTGGGATCAATTTGACCTCCGCCCACTTCCATCCAGGTAGAATCATTCTCAGCTCGACAGCGTTCTGCCTGCGATGGAGCCAGAACAATAAACTTGATCCCCTCTTCGATCAAAATCTTCAGGGTTGGATAATCAACTGCGGTTTCAGCGAGCCACATTCCTTCGGGATCGCGTCCGAAGTGCGATCGAAAATCTGCTTTTCCCCAGCGAATCTGTGTCCGCTTATCGCGATCGTTCGCCAACGGCATGATGATGTGGTTATAGACTTGAGCGATCGCATTGCCATGCCCGTTTAAACGATCGCAGCTTTTACGATCGGCATCAACGATGCGTTGATATACCTCCACATCATGCCGCTCGATCCAACTCATCAATGTTGCGCCAATATTGAAGCTTAGATACTCAAAGTTATTGACGATCCCCAACAGTCGTCCTTGCTCATCTAGCACTCTAGCGAACGCATTTGGACGATAACATTCGTGATGAATTCGCTCATTCCAGTCGTGAAATGGAGCGGCGCTGGGTTGTCGCTCAATGGCATCCAAGTAAGGATTTTCACGAGGAGGCTGATAGAAATGTCCATGTACTGCGACATAAACACCGATCGCAGTTTCAACAGGATCGCTTACCGCAGCGGGGTTTGGAGTATTGAGATCGGCAGCAGACAAGCGGGATGAGGTCATGGGTTAAGTTCCACCTAAGAAGACACTCACACTCGCAACAGCAGCACATCGGAGTGTAAGCAGAACGTATCAAACTTAAAAAAATCGCAGTAGAAGCGGTTTTCTCAAAACTAAAATCAGTCGGAGGTTTCTCGATCGCACAGAGCGGAGATGATGCTGTGTCTGACCTTAGCAAGCGCGAAAAAAACCACAACCTAACTCAAGATTGATTCTATTGGAATGGGAATCAATAAGTTGAGTTAGATTGTGACAACGCTGATGTGAAAGCAGGATGACGAATAAAATGCGAGATTCATCGTTCTGCGATCATCTCTTCTGATTGAATCGCACTTTAGACCTGTTCCTAAAGTTCTTTAAGATCTTTATATAGAATTTTACGATCGTGCCACCAAAGTTCATTCTTTGTGATGTAAAGCGTTGAGCAAAACACAAAGAATTATGCTGCCGTCAGCGCCGATCGTGAGTATCCTATTGAGGACGATTTTCTCATCTAGAAACGCGAATGTCATTCAAGAATATAGTTTTTACAGCATTGCTCGTGATGATCCCGGTGTCGATCGCGGCTCACTATCTCCATTGGGGATCACTCGTTGTTTTCGCCACGGCAGCATTGGCAATTTTACCTCTAGCAGCCTGGATGGGAACTGCAACCGAGGAAATTGCGGTTGTTGTCGGTCCAACGTTGGGCGGTTTGATGAATGCAACGTTCGGCAATGCAACTGAGCTAATTATTGCCCTAGTTGCTCTAAATGCAGGTCTAATTGATGTTGTAAAAGCTAGTCTCACAGGTTCGATTATCGGCAATCTGCTCTTGGTTATGGGCTTAGCAATGCTGCTAGGCGGCTTGCGCTATAAAGAGCAGGAATTTCAGCCGATCGTGGCACGAGTGAATGCTTCATCAATGAATTTGGCGGTGATTGCACTTTTGTTGCCGACAGCAGTAAATATCACTTCATCAGGAATCGAGCCATCAACGCTGCAAGTTTTGTCGGTTGCAGTTGCGATCGTGTTAATTAGCGTCTATACCCTCACCCTTCTGTTCTCGATGAAAACTCATACTTATCTCTATGATGCGGGTGTAGCAGAAGAAGAACTTGCGGCGGCGAGCTTAGCCCATGAAACCAAAAAGCCGAATCTTGTGTTGTGGTCTGTTGTTTTACTCGTTTGTACAGTGCTGGTTGCAGTTGAATCGGAATTACTGGTCGATAGTTTAGAAATTGCTACAGAGAAGCTGGGATTGACGGCACTTTTTACAGGAGTAATTTTGCTGCCGATCATTGGAAATGCCGCTGAACACGCTACTGCTGTCACGGTAGCTATGAAGGACAAAATGGATCTATCGCTTTCGGTTGCTGTAGGCTCAAGCTTGCAGATTGCGCTGTTTGTCGCTCCGGTGTTGGTGATTGTGGGCTGGTTAATTGGACAACCGATGGATTTGAATTTTAATCCGTTTGAGTTGGTTGCAGTGGCGGTTGCGGTGTTAATCACGAATTCGATCAGCTCTGATGGTCGATCGAATTGGTTAGAAGGAACATTATTATTAGCAGCCTACACAGTGCTAGGACTCGCCTTTTATTTTCATCCAGTAATGGCATAGCTAAGTGTATTACTGAGGACGCGATCACACTTTCTGCCCGACAGCTACCCAAAGAACTTGAACGTTGCGATCGCGATACTCCGCCAAATTCAACCATTTTCGTGGTCGCTACGATCCTCGAATCAGAGAGCTTGTAAAATTTGCGTTTTTAAAGTCTACGTAAATTTCCAGTTTTTCCCGGATTGCAGGATAAAATCTGGAAAATAGTGACCATAAGCAGTAGTAAAAGATACGCAGGATTCTTGCGGATATTTGTGTAAAGATTTGGTGAGTGACGCAGATTACACCGAGCCTGCGTGGGTTCGATTATGATTGCCCGTATTTTGACCTTGCCCCGGTCAAGCTTGCTTGAAGTCGATTGAATCCGCTGATTAAATCTATGTTCCTGAAGTCTGGGGTTAAGAGGTGCTAGAGCCATGATTGCTGAGTCTATTTATCAAAGTCGGGGAATTCTGCCGGAGGAACAGCGGCTCTATGATTACCTTTTATACCTGGTTCAAAACGAATCGCCGCAAGCATTGACGGAACGGTTTCGCCTTCTATTCATTGAAGCAACTGGCCATCCGAATGCTACTCTGCAACAAGACCTCGATCGCCTTGTGCAGTCCAAGAACTCCAGCGAAGACTTCCGTTTTATTCTCAATCGTTGCTGCCATATTCTAATCAATCGCTGGCAATCGCGACCCCAGTGCTACAGCGCGATCGCAGAACTCATCGCCCTGTTTGAATTAGCTCCGACTCGTCCAGTTACATCAGACCTTTATCGATCGCGCATTATCAAGCAACAGCGTCATTTGATTCAAGCATTCCGAAGCACCGAGCAGTACCTCACGCTTAAGCGCTTGGCAACTGTTTTGCAGCCTGCGGAGTTCTCGATCGAAACCGAGCGCTTCGGAACACTAATCCGCCGTTACCCCTATCTATATGAACATTGCCTTGTGACTGAGGGAACACCCGCGAGTCAACAAGCTTCAATTCGCCAGCTTCAGGTGGAACGACAAAAGCAATTTGAAATCGACCTTTCCAAGTATGTAACTTACCAAGTTCGTTGCGCTGTGAGTGATACTGCTACACCGGGACGCGATCGCGTCATTTATCCGGTGCAAAATCCAACGCTATTAGATGAACGATCGCTCAGCGCCGCCCTACACGAATTCACCGGAAAAGTGAACGGGAATGATACCTGTCGCGAAGTAGCGCAGCGATTTTCTGCTCATTGTCAGGAAGTGCGATCGTATCGGGAATTCAAAAGAGATCTGTATGGCTATCTCACCGATGTTGTGAACCCAGCTTACGGCAAGCGGCACTTCAATCGGCAGTTTGCTAATTTGCTGAATGACATTCATTCAGAGAGCGAATCACAGCCGCTGACAGACTTTCTGATGCTGCGGACTTGTAGCCAACTGCTGAATTTTCTTGTCGTCGAAAGCGCTCAAAATCCGCAGCATTTTGTACTCGTTGATTTGCTATCTAACTTGGGTGCGACCTCAACCACGCGACTTCTGCTGCAAATCGTTTTGCTCTGTCAACGAATTAAGCCTTACTTAGAGAAGCGATTTTCGATTTTGTTTCATCACTACGAAAGCTACAGTCGCGATGGCGTTCAGTGGCTAATTGCGGCAATGGAAAATCTACAGCTTGCTTTAACTACGAACTTCAGCACTTTAAATTTGTGTTTTGTGCATCAGCTTGTGCGTTAGCGGTTGGGATTTATGTTAATCTACACGATGGTAGGATGCTCATTCTCTAGAATGCTGTGCATACTCATGTATGGACAGCCATTTTTAGTCCGATGAGAAACCCAAAACTTTTGATTCAATTGGAGGATACAGCATGACCCAAGTGGTTCTCGGAGAAAACGAAGGAATCGATTCAGCGCTGCGTCGATTTAAGCGTCAAGTTTCAAAGGCTGGAATCTTAGCAGACCTGCGATCGCACCGTCATTTTGAAACCCCGCTCGAAAAGCGCAAGCGTAAAGCGATCGTCGCTCGACGCAATCGCCGCTACCGCTAACGGTGACAGTCGATTCTTAGATTAAGAATCGATTTTTTATTAAAAACGGTTGACTGGGAGCATTGCTAGGATGTGAGAAGTACGCTGCTCTTCTTTCCGTGAATTTATGACTGACTCCATTTCCGACGTTGGCAAACCCTTGGATCAGGAACTAGACGAAGCGATTTCTGGGTTTGATGAGATCCAAGCTGAGCTAAATTATCGACAGGCGCAAACGACGCTACGAGAGCTAGTTGAGAATCTAGATTTAACGGCTCAGGAGCGATCGGGGTTGGAGTCAGAAATTCGCGGACTAGGGACGATGCTAGAGAAACTCGATCGTCTTGTAGTTCAGATTGCGGCATTTGGGATGGTGGGGCGCGGAAAATCTTCGCTCTTAAATGCGCTCTTAGGTCAACAAATTTTTGAGACAGGTGCAATTCATGGCGTGACGCGATCGCAGCAGTCGGCTCAATGGAGCGTTGCGAGTGAAGCGATCGCAGGCAGCGATCAAGCAGTGTTGCGCGTGAAGTTGCCGAGTACCAGTCACTCTCAAATCGAATTAATCGACACACCTGGAATCGATGAGGTCAACGGAGAGACGCGAGAAGCTTTAGCGCGTCAAGTGGCTCAACAGGCGGATCTGCTGCTGTTCATCGTTTCAGGTGACATTACGAAGGTTGAGTTTCAAGCGCTTTCGGAACTGCGAGAAGTTGGGAAACCGATCATTCTGGTGTTTAACAAAATTGATCAGTATCCCGATGCCGATCGCATGAGCATTTATCAAAAAATTCGGGATGAACGAGTTAAGGAACTGCTTTCACCAGATGAAATTGTGATGGCGGCAGCTTCTCCATTGATTGCAAGAGCGGTGAAACGCCCTGATGGACGAATGTCTGCCCAGATGATTAAAGCAGGACCGCAAGTTGAAGATCTCAAATTGAAAATTCTCGAAGTGCTGCATCGAGAAGGAAAATCTTTGGTTGCACTGAATTCGATGCTGTTTGCAGATGATGTTCACGATCGCTTACTTCAGCGCAAACTCGCCATTCGAGAACAAAACGCCAGTCGTGTGATTTGGAACGGCGTAATGACAAAAGCGATCGCTACTGCCGTCAATCCAATTATGGTTCTCGACTTGATTGGCAGTGCTGCGATCGATGTAGCAATGATTATGAGCTTGTCGAAGCTCTACGGCATTCATATGACGCAGCAAGGCGCGGTGAAATTGCTTCAGCGCATTGCAGTAGCGATGGGTGGAATTTCAGCAAGTGAACTGCTTGCGAATTTGGGATTAAATTCGCTGAAGGGATTGCTAGGACTATCAATTCCGGCGACTGGGGGACTGTCGATCGCGCCTTACATTTCGGTCGCGCTCACTCAAGGAGCGGTTGCAGGTGTTTCGACTTATGCGATCGCTCAAGTGACCAAAGCTTATCTTGCCAATGATGCGTCTTGGGGGACAGAAAGCCCGAAAGCAGTTGTCACGAGAATTCTTGCCTCACTCGATGAGGACTCGATTATGAATCGGATTAAGGACGAACTACGGGCAAAGCTTGATCTTCATGCGCGACAGGCGAAGGCAAGTAAAACTTAGGGAGCGATCGTTCCACAAACTTGCTCAAGCGTGAGCAACGGAAACGCCTGCACAATGCCTTCAGGAGATGTGCCTAGCTGAAAGGAATAGACGATCGTCCCCGAATAGCTTCGTCTTCTCATTCGGATTTCTGGCGCTGGGAATTCTAACCCTTTTGTTTGTTGTGGTACTTAGGATAATTAGGCATAAAACTCATCTTCGCTGTAATTACGATCGCAGTTCTTCAATCTACCCAACCAAAATCGAATTATATTTGACGTGATAGCAAAAGTATGATTCGAGCTATGAGCCTCAACGATGTAGTAGAAACGATTAAAACCCTATCTTTTGAGGAAAAACAGGAGATTCAAGCCCTGCTAGCTCAGTATTTGCGGGAAGAGCGGCGCGAGAAAATTTACGCGAATTATCAACAAAGCCGACTTGAGGAGCAGCGCAGTGAACTGAAATTCTCTTCAAATCTCAATGAACTAAAGCAATTGCTTGAAGAGTAAAGCTGGAAGTCAGTTTTAGTCCATCATTTCGACTTGCCTTCAAGAAACGAGTCAAAGGCAAGACGGATTTAGAGGCTCGATTTTTGGCAAAGCTAGAAATATTTATCGCTAATCCATTCGATCCGAGTTTGAGAACACACAAGCTATCTGGCAAGCTCAAAGATCTTTACAGCTTCAGTCTCGAATACGATGAGCGAGTCGTGTTTTACTTCACAGAAGACGGAAACGCAGTTTTTGTCGATGTCGGCACTCACGATGAAGTGTATTGATTGCTCCCTTCCTCCAAAAAATGTCGAAAGGGGGTTGAATGATCTACACTCGTATAGGGTAAAATTCAACCCCGACCTGTTCTATTTGGAGGAAATTGCCGCTTGTCTAAACAAGACCTAATTGAAATGGAAGGAACTGTCGTCGATTCACTCCCGAACGCCATGTTCCGGGTAGACCTCGACAACGGCTTCAACGTACTCGCACACATCTCTGGAAAAATTCGGCGCAACTATATCAAGATCCTGCCGGGCGATCGTGTCAAGGTCGAACTCACCCCCTATGACCTTACCAAAGGACGCATCACCTACCGACTGAAAAATAAAGGTGGTCGTTAGTCGGCATTAAAAGATCTCTTTGACAAGCGCTATATAAAATTGATAGGATATTGTGTTTGTAATGTTGCCGAGATAGGGCATGAAAGTACGAGCGTCAGTGAAACGAATTTGCGAAAAATGCCGCGTCATTCGTCGGAAGGGGCGCGTCATGGTGATCTGTGAAAACCCGAAGCACAAACAACGCCAGGGTTAACAAGACTGCGTGTGCAAGTCTGCCGAAGCGGGGAAAGCCCTCGATCGCGGCAGACATTTTCGACTGTTTATCTATGTTTTAGGGAGAATCAGCGTGGCGCGGATTGCGGGCGTAGACCTGCCTCGCGATAAGCGAGTGGAAATTGGTCTTCGATATATCTATGGAATCGGGCCTACCCGATCGAAAGAAATCATCGCGAAAACAGGAGTCAATCCTGATACGCGAGTGAAAGACCTGAGCGAAGCGGATGTCGCAGCCCTGCGGGAAGCAGTGGAAGGCGGCTATCAGATTGAAGGAGACTTGCGGCGGTTTGAATCGATGTCGATCAAGCGATTGATGGATATTGGTTGCTATCGCGGTCGGCGGCATCGGATGGGATTACCTGTGCGGGGTCAGCGGACTCGGACCAACGCGCGGACTCGGCGAGGCGGTCGTCGGACGGTTGCCGGGAAGAAAAAAGCCCCTGGTAAGAAATAATGTGCATTGCCTCCGGGCAATCACAGCTTGTAGGAACGTAGCAGCGTAAATTTAAGAGAGTTGACATGGCAAGACAACCGCAGCGGAAAACGGGCCCGCGCAAGGCGAAAAAGAATATCCCTAGTGGAGTCGCCCATATTCAATCGACCTTCAACAACACGATCGTCACGATCTCAGATACTCAAGGCGAGGTGATTTCCTGGGCATCTGCCGGATCGAGCGGCTTCAAAGGTGCAAAGAAGGGAACTCCCTTTGCGGCACAAACCGCTGCCGAAGCAGCCGCACGTCGGGCAATGGATCAAGGAATGCGCCAACTTGAAGTCATGGTGAGCGGTCCCGGTGCGGGACGTGAAACCGCGATTCGAGCCTTACAGGGGACTGGCATCGAAATCACCCTGATCCGAGACGTGACCCCGATTCCTCATAACGGTTGTCGCCCACCCAAGCGCCGTCGCGTCTAATGCGCGATTTTGCTGTCTATAATGGACTGCACGAAACGGGTTGGATGTCAAATCGAGGGATAACCCTCACAAGCAAGGAGAAAGGGAGGCTAATCCGTGGCACAGTTTCAGGTCGAATGTATTGATACCACGACGGATAAGGATCAAAGCCAATACAGCAAGTTCATCTTGGAGCCGCTAGATCGGGGACAAGGAACGACGGTAGGGAATGCCCTTCGTCGCGTGTTGCTGTCGAACTTAGAAGGCGCAGCCGTAACCGCCGTGAGACTCGCAGGCGTAACGCATGAGTTTGCGACGATTCCGGGAGTGCGAGAAGACGTGCTGGATATCATGCTGAACATGAAGAAGCTGGTATTCAGAACATATTCGTCCCAGCCTCAGATCGGTCGGCTTCTGGTTCAAGGTGCAGCGACGGTAACGGCTGAAAGCTTTGATTTGCCTTCGGAAGTTGAACTGGTTGATCCGGATCAGTACATTGCAACGCTTGCTCCGAACGCAACGTTAGAGATGGAGTTCAAAATCGAGAAGGGTAAAGGCTATCGGGGAGCTGGAAAGTTCACTGATGATACCGCGCTCGACTTTTTGCAAATCGACTCTGTATTCATGCCCGTGCGGAAGGTGCAATACAGCGTTGAGGATGCTCGCCAGGGTGGAACGGCTGAAAAAGACCGTTTGATCATGGAAATCTGGACAAATGGCAGTTTGACTCCGCAAGAAGCGCTGAGTCAAGCGGCAAATATCCTGGTCGATCTGTTTAATCCATTGAAAGACATCACGTTCGAGCCTTCGGATGGTGACGATCTCAACGATGAGCGGATCGAAAATCAAATCCCGATCGAAGAACTGCAACTCTCAGTCAGAGCCTATAACTGCCTGAAACGTGCTCAAATCAATTCGGTCGCGGACTTGCTCGACTACAGCCAAGAAGACCTGCTCGAAATCAAAAACTTCGGTGCTAAGTCTGCGGAAGAAGTGGTCGAAGCACTGCAACAACGGTTGGGGATTACCCTGCCGCAAGAAAAATCTAAATCCTAGTAACAAGCTATGCGTCACGGTTGCAAAGTCCCCATGCTGGGCAAACCTGCGGATCAGCGAAAAGCACTCCTGAGAGCGCTCACGACTGAACTAATCCGCAACGGTCGAATCCAAACGACCAAAGTTCGCGCTCAAGCAGTGCGATCGGAAGCTGAAAAAATGATCACCCTCGCAAAAGACGGCTCCCTTGCGGCTCGTCGTCAAGCGATGGGATATATCTACGACAAGCAGCTTGTTCATGCTTTATTCGAGCAAGCTCCGGAACGATACGCCGATCGCAAAGGCGGATATACCCGCATTTTGAGAACGATTCGTCGTCGTGGTGACAATGCTGAAATGGCAATTATCGAATTGACCTAAAATGGCAACTGTTCAGCCGTCCCCCCAACGAGTCGCTCTACTGATTCAGTATTTGGGCACTCGATTTTATGGGTGGCAACGGCAACCGAATCATCGCTCAGTTCAAGAAGAGATTGAAACCGCGATCGCTTCTGTAGTAGGGCATCGGGTGGTGATTCATGCGGCAGGACGTACCGATACGGGCGTTCATGCGGCGGCTCAGGTGGCACATTTCGATGTGGTTTCCCTGATCCCGCCACACCGATGGGCAGACGTGATCAATGCTCGACTTCCCGATGATGTGTTGATTCGAGCATCGGCAGCCGTTTCTCCGGATTGGCACGCTCGATTCTCGGCTTCCTGGAGACGATACCGCTATACGATCTATACCGAGGCGCGACCGAATTTATTCGCTCGATCGCTGTCCTGGCACTACTACCACGCCCCGCTTGATGAATCAAAAATTCAGAAAGCGCTTGATCCGATGATCGGTCGCCATCACATGGCAGCGTTTCAGAGGGCAAATTCGAGCCGTCCTCATGCTTGGGTCGATATTCAAGCGGCGGAATGCGTGAGACAAGACCCGTTTCTCTATATTGAAGTTCAGGCAAGTGGATTTCTGTATGGCATGATGCGGCTTCTAGTCGGACTGCTGGTAGAAGTGGGACGGGGGGATCGATCAGTGCAAGACTTTACGCGCTTGTGGACAGAAGAACGGCGCGATGAAGTTCGGTATGCGGCTCCGCCTCAAGGACTCTGCTTGCTAAGAGTGGGCTATCCGGATATGCCATTTCCCCCGGAACTCTGGTTTGATTCGCAGCCGAAACTGGTTTTGCCGCGATCGACTGCTTCCGAACTGACTCCTTTTTAACCAAACCTCAAGCTCATGGAAAACAAAACCTATCTACCTCCGATCGCCGAGATCCAGCGCGATTGGTACGTTGTAGACGCAACGAATCAACGCCTGGGTCGTTTAGCGACTGAAATCGCGATGATTCTTCGCGGTAAGAACAAGCCGACCTACACACCGCATCTAGACACAGGCGATTTTGTCGTCGTGATCAATGCCGATAAAGTCGCCGTGACGGGCAAAAAAGCCAGTCAGAAAGTGTATCGCCGTCACTCCGGTCGTCCGGGTGGAATGAAGACCGAATCTTTTGAAAAGCTGCAAGCGCGATTGCCAGAGCGCATTATCGAGCAAGCAGTCAAAGGAATGCTGCCAAAAAATTCGCTGGGTCGCCAACTGTTCACCAAGATGAAAGTGTATGCGGGTGCAGATCATCCTCATGCAGCACAGCAACCCAAAGTTTTAGAAATCAAGACGATTCCGGGAGAGAAGTAATCGATGCAAGCTACTGAAGGAAGAGTGATGTATCAAGGCACCGGTCGCCGTAAAAACGCGATCGCTCGTGTCCGATTGGTTCCAGGAGATGGCACCATCACGATCAACGGCAAGCCCGGTGATCTTTACCTGCAATTCAACGCTGAGTACCTTTCTGGCGCGAAAGCACCCTTAGAAACCCTAGGTTTGGAAAGTGAATACGATGTCTTGGTGACGGCTCACGGTGGCGGTTTGACCGGACAAGCGGACGCGATTAAACTCGGTGTGGCGCGTGCGTTATGCCAGCTTGATCCCGAAAACCGGAAGCCGCTCAAAGTCGAAGGGTATTTAACCCGTGATCCGAGAGCAAAAGAACGGAAGAAATACGGTCTTCGCAAAGCCCGGAAGGCTCCTCAGTTCTCGAAGCGCTAATTGTTACAATCGGTATAGGACACTGGAGATAAGGCAATGGCAAAAAAAGGCATCCATCCGAACTGGTATCCCGAAGCAAAGGTTTACTGTAACGGTGAACATGTTGCGACGGTAGGTTCGACCAGGCCGGAACTGCACGTTGATGTGTGGTCGGGCAATCATCCGTTTTTCACTGGAACTCAGAAGATCATTGATACTGAGGGACGAGTCGAGCGATTCTTGCGGAAGTACGGCATGAGCGAAGAACAAAAATAGGATAATTCGGTTGAAAACTCACTCGACGATCGCGTTTTGAGTTGCCGCGATTGTCTTTTCACCGAAATTTTCTATTTTTTGAGGCGAGTCCGATGGCTGAAGCATACTTGATTGACAAACTAAATTCGGTTGAGCAAACCTTTAACGAATTGACGCGCCGCATGGCTGACCCGGATATTGCTAAAGATCCGGGTGAGTTCCAGCGCGTGGCAAAATCGCGATCGTCGTTAGAAGAAACGGTCAATACGTATGAGCTTTGGCGCAAGACGGAAAAAGACCTTGCTGGAGCGCGTCAGCTCTTAAAAGAATCGGGCGGCGATCTGGAAATGCAAGAAATGGCAGCGATGGAAGTGGAAGAACTCCAATCCAAGCTGCAAGAATTAGAAAAGCGATTGAAAATTCTCCTGCTACCGAGCGATCCGAATGATGACAAGAACATCATGTTAGAAATTCGGGCGGGAACCGGGGGCGATGAAGCCAGCATTTGGGCGGGTGATTTGGTCAGAATGTATTCACGTTTTGCCGAACGTCAAGGATGGCGCGTCAAAATGGCGAGTGAATCACTAGCAGAGGGCTTGGGCGGATTTAAGGAAGCCGTGATGGAAATTCAGGGCGATCGCGTTTACAGCAAGCTGAAATTTGAAGCAGGCGTTCACCGAGTTCAGCGCGTTCCGGTGACAGAAGCATCCGGGCGGGTTCACACTTCGACCGCGACCGTTGCTGTGATGCCTGAAGTGGATGATGTGGAAGTTCACATTGATCCGAAAGATATTGAAATGAAGACCGCGCGATCAGGCGGTGCAGGTGGTCAGAACGTCAACAAAGTTGAGACGGCAGTGGATTTGATCCACAAGCCGACGGGAATTCGGGTGTTCTGTACCGAGGAGCGATCGCAGCTTCAAAACCGAGAACGAGCGATGCAGATTCTCCGGGCGAAGTTGTATGACATTAAGTTGCGAGAGCAGCAAGATGCGATCACTTCGATGCGTCGATCGCAAGTTGGGACGGGAGAGCGATCGGAGAAGATTCGCACCTACAACTACAAAGACAATCGCGTAACGGATCACCGATTGGGGCAGAACTTCGCATTGAATCCGGTGTTAGAAGGCGATCTAGAGGATGTGATAGAGACTTGTATTTCCCAGGATCAGCAGGAGCGGTTAGAGCAATTAGCGGCTGAAAGTGGGAATGAGGCAGCAATCAAATGATGATTTCTGGAGACAAAGAGGCTGACTGGGTAGCCTTTAATTGCTTTAGCTTAAACGTGGTAGCTCTTTCAGCCTGGAAAACGGAAGAGCTATCGCCGATCTCATAACTGGAGACGGCACTTAAGATACCAGCTCATCCTCCGAACGATGCGGTTCCTGATTCGGCTGCTCAAAATTACTGGGCACGCTTACATCCCTGGTGTATCGTTTGCCTCTTGCCCTAAATGCAGCGAATCGTTGTTCAGCAATTTCGCACCCGCACCCAAGCCGAAGAATATCTCAAAATCATGCGACGATTACTGCCTGAAACGGTGCATCAGATTGTGTTCGACCCGGAAACAGAATAGATTAAGAAAGGTAAAGCATTCTGCGGTGCCTTCAGCGCACCCTTAAGCGATCGCACTATGTCTATCCTCGGCAAACCGCGTCCTCTTTGGCAAGTCATTTTATTCTCAGGCTTAACCGGACTACTATATTACGGCTATTACAAATGGATCATTCAGGAAGAATTACGCACCTACAACGGCAAAGGCTGGTCAGGTACGGTTTGCTTATTACCATTTGTGCTTGGAGTTGCAGTGCCGCAAGCATTGACCTTGTTTGACCCGGATGCCCCCGGTTGGTTTGGATGGTTCTCGTTACTTGGAATTGCTTGGATTTATATTGTGCAGTTTCGGCTGTATCACACAGTGAATGAATTGTATGAGCGAGACGGGCTCAAGCCGCCCTTGGTCATCTGGTGGATCTTCGTTCCCGGATTAAACCTAATCGTGGGGCTGCGGCAAATTCATTTTCTCAGCCAGTATTGGGCAAAGCTTCAGGGCGAAACAGTACGCGACCCCATTGCTGATCCGATTCCCTTTCTATCAAGTAACGCCTAATCGTTCCACATCCTGCTAAGTTTATTAAAGACCGCTTTTCTGATCGGGAAAGTGGTAATTCCACCCTTTCATCTCTCTACACCACATGAGTCATCCTAACGGAATCGCACCGCACGGCGGACAGCTAATCGATCGCATTGTCACGGGCGCTCAGCGCGAAGAATTTCTCTCTAAAGCGGACTTTCTCCCGCGTGTTCAACTCGACGAACGAGCCGTTTCTGATCTGCAACTGATTGCGATCGGTGGCTTTAGTCCCCTGACCGGATTTATGGGCAAAGCAGACTACGATCGTGTCGTCGAAGAAATGCACTTGGCGAACGGGTTGCCCTGGTCGATTCCGGTGACGCTCTCGGTAACGGAAGAGGTCGCCGCACCGCTCAAGGAAGGTAGTTTGGTGCGGTTGGATGATCCGACTGGACGCTATATCGGCGTGTTGCAGTTGAGCGAGAAATACACCTACGACAAAGCGCGAGAAGCGGTGAAAGTGTACCGCACCGATGAGGAAAAGCATCCGGGCGTGGCAGTTGTTTACCGTCAGGGCAATGTGAATTTGGCAGGAGATGTATGGCTGTTGGAGCGCGACCCGCATCCGTTGTTTCCGACTTATCAGATTGATCCGGCAGTATCACGGGCTGCATTCCAAGAAAAAGGCTGGAAAACGGTCGTCGGCTTCCAAACCCGCAACCCGATTCACCGCGCTCATGAGTACATCATTAAATGTGCGCTCGAAACCGTAGATGGACTGTTTCTGCATCCCTTGGTTGGTGCGACAAAAGAAGATGATATCTCGGCAGACATTCGGATGCGGTGTTACGAGATTATGCTGGAGCATTATTTTCCCAACGATCGCGTGATTCTGGCGATTAATCCAGCAGCAATGCGCTATGCCGGGCCGCGTGAAGCCATTTTCCATGCGCTAGTGCGGAAAAACTATGGCTGTACTCACTTTATCGTGGGACGTGATCACGCTGGAGTGGGTGATTACTACGGCACCTACGATGCTCAATACATCTTTGATGAGTTTGACCCAGCAGCACTAGGCATTCAGCCTCTGAAGTTTGAACACGCTTTCTACTGCAAGCGCACCCAAGGAATGGCAACGACGAAAACCAGTCCGAGTTCAGCAGAAGAGCGCGTGCATTTGTCAGGGACGAAGGTGAGAGAAATGCTGCGTCGGGGAGAATTACCGCCGCCTGAGTTTTCACGTCCAGAGGTCGCGACGGAATTGGCGAAAGCAATGAAGGTGTAGATCAACGTGGAGAGAGGCGTTTCGCCGAAACGCCTCTCTAAGTATCTGGTAGCACTTGATTACTCCACCGGGAATTTGCCCGATCGCACCTCTTCACAATATTCCTGCACCGATCGCGTAATCAACGTATTCAAATCCAGATACGCTTTCGCAAACTTTGGCTTCCACGTTCCCAACCCCAACACATCGGAAGTCACCAGCACTTGACCATCACAACCCGCTCCCGCCCCGATGCCGATGGTCGGAATCGTCAGCTTTTGCGTAATCGTTCGCGCTAATTCTGCGGGGATGTGTTCGAGTACAATCGCAAAGGCTCCCGCTTGTTCGAGCGCGATCGCTTCAGACAAAATTCGCTCTCCCGCTTCAGTCGATCGTCCTTGTTGCCGAAATCCCGTTTGCCGAACCGATTGCGGCGTTAATCCCACATGACCCATCACCGGAATTCCCGCTTGCACTAACCGCGAAACCGTTTCCGCCATTACTGGATAGCCGCCTTCTAGCTTCACGGCACCCGCACCCGTTTCTTTGAGAATGCGACCTGCGGAGTGCAGAGCTTGCTGCACACTTTCTTGATATGTCAGAAACGGCAAATCTACGATCAGAAGTGCTTCTTTTACTCCACGTCGCACCGCTTTTGCGTGGTAAATCATTTCATCAAGCGTGAGCGGCAGCGTTGTATCGTGTCCGAGTGCCACCATTGCCAGTGAATCTCCGACCAAAATGGCATCAATTCCCGCACGATCGAGAATCGACGCGATCGCGTAATCCCAAGCGGTAAGAATGGCAATCGATCGCTGTTGTTGTTTCCACTGAATCAGGTGTTGTGGCGTAACGGGCATCGGACAATCAAAGAATAGGAGTGAATCTATCTTAATCTTTCAGTCTGAATGTTTGGGAAGAACACAAGATGATTAAATAGGTGAAGTCTTTTTGCCGTACCCTGTTGTGACTGAAACTCCGAAACCTAAACGCTCCCTTGCAGGCATCGCGGGAATTGTCGCGATCGCAACGCTGATCAGCAAAGTGGTAGGACTGATTCGACAGCTAGCGATCGCGTTTGCGTTTGGAGTCGGGACAGCAAAAGCCGCTTACGATATTTCTGTCATTATTCCAAGCTTCTTTTTGATTTTGCTCGGTGGGATTAACGGCCCGTTCCACAGTGCGATGGTCAGCGCTTTAGCAAAACGTCGAAAAGAAGAATCCGCCCCGCTCGTCGAAGCAATTTCGACACTGATCGGGCTTGTTTTTCTAGTGGTGTCACTGATTGTTTTTTTCTTTGCGCCGTTCTTTATTGATTTGCTGGCAAGTGGATTAAGGCAGACCGCGCAAGGGTTAGAGACTAGAACGATCGCAATTCAACAACTGCAAATCATGGCTCCGATCGCTTGGTTTGCCGGCATGATCGGAATTGGCTTTGGTACGTTAAACGCAGCCGATCAATATTGGCTACCGTCAATTAGTCCATTGCTTTCTAGCCTGACATTAATCATCGGCATTGGAATTTTTATCCTGACTGCGGGAACTCAAGCGACTAATCCGAACTATGCGCTGATTGGGGGAATGGTTCTCGCGATCGGCACACTGTTGGGAACGGTTTTACAGTGGCTCGCGCAATTCTGGGCGCAGCGACAATCGGGATTAGGACGATTTCGGATTCGCTTTGTGTGGAATGATCCGGGTGTACGGGAAGTGTTTCGCGTCATGGGGCCTGCGCTGTTCTCGTCGGGAATGCTGCAAATTAATGTGATCACGGATTTGACGTTTGCTGCCTATCTGCCAAACGCGGTTGCAGCGATCTCTAGCTTGGATTACGCCAATCTTTTGGTTCAAACTCCGCTAGGACTGCTTTCAAATATGATCCTGGTGCCATTTCTACCGATCTTTTCTCGGTTGGCTGATCCGAGTCAGGCAGATGAACTCAAGGCGCGCATTCGGCAGGGACTTTTGATTACCGCGATCGCGATGTTGCCTCTAAGTGCCTTAACGATCGCGCTTTCGACTCCGATCGTGCGAGTGGTTTACGAACGGGGAGCCTTTCAACCGGAAGCAACTCAATTAGTCGCGTCGGTATTGATGGCATATGCTGCGGGAATGTTCGTTTACCTGAGTCGAGATGTTTTAGTGAGAGTATTCTACGCGCTTGGAGATGGCGATACTCCATTCAGAATTAGTATTGTCAATATCTTTCTCAATGCGTTGTTTGACTTTCTACTTTACCGACCCTTTGGCATTGTTGGAATCGTTTTAGCAACGGTGAGCGTGAATATTCTCTCAGTCTTCGCACTGCTATATTTTCTCGATCGTAGACTCAATCGATTACCCCTGCTGGAATGGAGCTATCCGATCTTAGGGCTGACGATTGGCAGTTTTATTGCCGGAACCGCAAGCTGGTTTATCTCGAATGCGCTCGCGAATTTTTCCAGTCTTAACGGCTTCTGGCTTGCATTAGCGCAGATGACGATCGCGGGTTCGGTTGGGCTTGGACTCTTCGCTCTGATTGCAAGTCAGCTAAGATTACCAGAAGTAGACCTATTTACCGATCGTATTCGTCAACGCCTCCGCCGATGAAACCTTACACTGTGATTTATGACGGGCACTGTAATCTTTGCTCGAATTTGGTTCAAGTTCTAGAACAGATTGATAAGGGCGATCGCTTTCAATATCTGCCAATGCAGGATGAAGCGGGATTAGCTCAATTCGGCATTACCGCTCAAGATTGCGAAATGGGCATGATTCTAATTGATAATGTGACACCCGATCGCCGATGGCAAGGAAGCGATGCTGCCGAAGAAATTGGGCGACTGCTTCCGGTGGGAAATGTATTTGTCACCGTTTACCGAAATCTACCTGGCATGAAATGGGTGGGCGATCGCGTGTACGAGCAGGTGCGCGACAATCGATATGCTTTATTTGGTCGGCGATCGAGTCCCTATCAAACCGCTTATCCTGCTTGTGACACAGCTTGCGACCAGTATTTCTCGAAATGAATTCTCCCTGGCAACTTCAACAGGCTCAGCGTTTAATTGATAGCTTTCATCACTGGACAGGAAAAACGCTGATTCAAACGCCCGAAGCTTTATTTGAGGCTCCGTTTGTCGTCGTTTCTCATGGCACTGAACCTGATCCGATCTTTAACTATGGCAATCGGCAAGCTCTAACGCTATGGGAAATGGACTGGGAAACCTTCACGCAATTGCCTTCAAGAAAATCTGCTGAGCCTGTCAGCCAAGAAGAACGATCGCGGCTGCTCGCTCAAGCAAAAGCGCAGGGTTATATCAGTGACTATCGTGGAGTCCGCATTTCTAGCACGGGTAAACGGTTCTGGATCGAAGATGTGATCCTTTGGACAGTGTTAGATGAATTAAACCAACCTTGTGGACAGGCAGCGACATTTTCGACGTGGAAATTTATTCTGTAAAGCTTGTTCATGAAGAAAAATTGCTTAATTTAAACTGCTTTGCTTCGTGATGACTTTGGAATAGAAGCTGCGGTTCTTCACTAAGGAAATCGTCTTCAAAAAATAAATATTTTAGTGACCTTTGCTACAGAAACTACCCCGATCGTCCTACTTTTTCGGCTCAGTTTCCCGACATTCGGGAACTGCATCAATCGCATTCAAGAAATAAATAAAGAACCTGCAAATCTGTCAAAGATCTACGTCTATCTATAGGAAGAAGGACTAGAATATTGAATGTCAAGTTTGCTTCACAAAACCAGCCAGCAGAGCTTAACTAAATTACGAGAAAGTCTTAAAAGATGGACGTAATTTCGTGAGCTTTGTTAAGATAAGTAAAGCAGATTGGATACATAACAAACTCTGGAATCGTCTCTCCAGAATTTCACTTCATCGCCCGTATTTGCTTCATCGATCGTTGTAGACATTTCACGGACGACTCTCTACACATCTCACCAGTTCGAGGAACGTTTCAGCATGAGCTTTCAGAAACTCGGTGGCTCCGCGCAAGAGCGCGATCGTCACAGCAGCATTGCCATCTCCGGCTGGGTCTCTCACCCATTCGCCCCTGTCACCTCTGCACCCCCTGTCTCTCATTCGTCACCTAAGCCTTTTGCTCCCCTCGCTCCACTGCGTCGTAAGCTAGACAGCATTCAGGTTCATAATCCCAAATTTGCTCATTTTCTAGCAGATCATATTCCCGCTCAGTGCCCATTCGAGCGCGATGTTAAGCTATTCGGCCGCACACTCCTGCACATTCCTCCCATGTGCAAACTCAATCCGCTTTATGAAGAGGTTATTGCCCTCCGCTTCCGGGCATTGTGCTATTTAGCGGATGAATGCGGCGAAGATATCAGTCAATATTGCTAAACATAAATCAACCTAATTTTGCACAGTAGCGGTTTTGAAACGATTGCGGGTTCAGACCGCTTTTTTCGTGCGATAAACTCCGCAAGCCATAGGTTGCAATTTATATTTCTAAACCCTTCAATTTACATCTAGAAAACTAACTGCAATCAAGCGCTTGCATAGGCGTAAACTTTCATCTCTATCGCTTGTCTGTTGGGGACAAAATGGTATCTTTGAAATTGAAGCAACTAACAGCTTCCCTGGCAGATCAAACAGCCAAATCTAGTTAAATTCAAGAGGTCAAGACGC
Source organism: Cyanobacteria bacterium FACHB-DQ100 (assembly GCA_014695195.1). NCBI lineage: Bacteria > Bacillati > Cyanobacteriota > Cyanobacteria bacterium FACHB-DQ100. Next base: position 21,675 of record JACJNW010000021.1, read on the forward strand.
TGTTTAACTCTACATCTGTCTCGCTCAACGGCAACAGCACCAAGCTCGAAATCTGATATTTCCTCTTCTGGCACTTTGGGGAGTTTCTAAACAAACTGGCGCTTAAATATTAATTTAGTGTCCAATTTGTTCAACTCTATCTAAAATGGATTTACTTGAGGAAGTCACTCGGAGAGTAGTAGCTGGGTGCTGTTGTAGTTTTAAATAGAAGGCAGATTGCAGCATGGCGATCATTGCGCTGAAGGCGTGGTATTTGGAGCAGTATGAACCCATTCGGGAGCTAGAGAAACGTCCCCATGATTTAAGACTAAGCAAAAATAGTCTGCTGAAATCGGGCTTAAGGGCTGACTTTCTTGAGGATAGCGCTGAGGTGAAGAAATCGACCTGGTTTCAACGGTATCTCCAAGGCGAAACGGTTGAGTTTTACATCGAAGGAAGCGGCGGCTACGCAATTTCTAATATTGATCTCTCCAGCCACGAAATCTACTTCTCAAAACAAGAAGTGATGGCAAATCTAGAGCCTGAAATCTTCTTTTCCTATCAGACCGAGTTTACGGAATCCGGCGATCTACTCCGGGATGAACTCGAATCCGTCATTGATAGCTTGAATCGTCGATCGCGCCTCCCCATCACCCTACGAGAATCCCACCGCCTCAGCGAAGGAGCCATTCGATTGAATAGCTCCCTGATGCGATCGATTCGTCAATGTCTTTTATTTATCGGTGATGGCACTTCGATCGCTCAAATTTCCGATACGCCTCCGCTCCTGATTCCCAGCCCTAAAGTGTGTGTCGAAACGGGCTACGCGCTGCAAAGTAAGCGATCGGAGCAAGTTCTACTGGTGCAGATGGAACGCTCCGATATGCCAGGGCAGTTTCCATTTGATCTACCGAGCCAGAATCGATTGGTGTTCAAAGACAAAACACAATTGCGGAAGCTATTACCGAAAACGATCGAATCCCAACTCCAGCGCTTCAATCTGCTGTAGAACAAAGCTGCAGAAATCAGACCGGTAAATGCGAAAACTCTGGATTGTAACAGAATCCAGAGTTCTTAAGATCTTTTCGCAGAATTAATCTTGAGCTTCGTTCAGTGCATACCGAGCGATCGCCAGCGTCAATTTCGCCTGCTCCGTTTCCGACAGCCTCGCCCAATCGGTCGCCTTTACCGCTTGTTCTTCACCGCGCATCGAGTAAGCCAAGGGACGCGCTAACACTTGTAAGTCTTCTTCTGCCCACTGCGGCAGCGCTTCTTGTACACACTGAACCAACTGATCTGCCAGAGTTGCGGAGGAATTCGCTAGTTTCTGCGCTTGCTGAGCGATCGTGTTCAAAATCGATTGTGGCACGGTTGCAAATTTTTGCGCCAGAGAGGTTTCAAGCGTGGGAGCCGCGAACAGCGAATCTAAATGAGAGAAAAAGGCATCGGCACGATCGGCAACTTCAGCATCAGAGAGCGCATCGAGTGAGAATTTCTGCTCTAAGCTGTTGAAAAACGATTCTGCCTCCGGATCAGCCGGATTCCAAGGATAAGCGATCGCGCTATCGGGAACTTCCGCGACCTCAACTTCTACAGTGTCAGCATTGTCCGGCTGATTCCACCGCACCGTCACTGCTTCCGAATCAAGTAAGGCATCGACGAATGCTTGCTGAAGTTCATGAGAGTTAGAAGGACTTGCTTCGTGTGCCATGACAATAATCCGCATCTGTAATTGAACTAAGGGTTGGTGTGTTTGATGGCTATAGCTTCAAGCCCAGTGTTACCAGTTCCGTAACTGACCTATCAATTTACGCTAAATTACTTAAAATCTCCAAACCTTTACGATCGACCTCCGTAATTCTAAGGGCAGATTTTAGTTTCTTCCATCCGCAGGCGAGACCAAGAACTCTAAAACAGAGTTCTGAGAGCCACCAAACTTAATCTGCGCCCCTGAATATAAGGGCACCTCGTAATTATGGACTTTCTGCCACCCGTTCACCGTCGAAATCCAGGTGCCATAGCGTGAAAAATCCCGCAGAAAATAGGTCGGCTGCATCGAATCAGCGCTGCGGGAAAAAATTTCCGCGTGTTTGCGCGAAACACCGGGTTCGTTCGCTAAGACCAAATCATTCTCGGTGCTCATGCCCACGCGCATCAAGCCACCGCGAATCGTCCAAATCTTGGCGTTTTCCAGCGATCGCAGCGATGCGATCGGATGCTGCCCCCCTAGCTGGCTCGGTGTGTGGGGAATTTGCGTTAATCCTTCTTCGATCGGTTTAATCAATTCCCCGTTGAATTCCGGGTGCATATACAACACAGGCAATGTCCAGGCCTGGTGATTGAATCGAAACAAAGTCAGCAAATGTTGACGCGCAACGGCAACGGATTGATCGATCGGCATTCGATCGCTCAACGCTTGAGCAAAGGCTGCGATAAAACTCAGCGCTTCTTGATCGGTAATCGAATCTCGCATCGCTAACACTGCGGGCACTCCGTGATGCAGCAACACCTCCGCTAAGCTACTTCTCGGAATCGTCTGGTGATGTTGTTCCTCTGGTTGCGCTCCCCAACACGCATTAAACACGGCTAGTTTGACCTGACAGCGAGTGAGCACCTGTGCTAGTTCTGTCCCATTCATCGGCTGATTGGGGCGCAGAAATAGCAAGCCACCATCGGGCGCAGGAACGCCGTGACCCGCATAAAACAGGACATTATAATGACCGTTCTCCAGCCGATCGATCAGGTCTGCTGAAGTCGGTTGCAGCAGCGTATCGACGAAACAAGGAGCCGCAAGCCGACCCATTCCCGGTCGCTCTCGTAGAATTCTCGAGAGCGCGGTTGCTTCTTGCTCTAACTTCAGTCGCTTCAACTCGTCGCGCTGTCTGCCTTCAAATCCAACGTTAGGCAAGTCGGGCGCGGCATTTTGTCCTAGAACCAAGAGTACATTCAGGCTGGTTTCCGATCGCAGTTCCGGGAGTGCATCGACATCGGTGGTGGTGCGACTAAATAAAAGCTGCTGACTGAGCGAGATTGCCTGCTTTCCCGCATCGCTTTGCATGATCTCCCAAGGCAGCGAGATCAGATCGGGATCGCGTACATCTAATCGTACCCGGAGCGCTTTTCCTTTGCCCTGAGCGATTCCCTGGCTGCGATTTAGACTGCTCTGAATCACGCCATCAAACAGCCATTGCCACAGATTAATTCCCAGATCTTGCATTAAGCGGGCGCTGCGCGGAACCGGTTGACCGATCGGCAGCTCTGCGGCTCGGATTGGCGGTGTGCTGACCTGCGAGACGTGCGGCACGTCCGGAACTCCACGCGAGGAAAACATTTCCTGCCACGATCGCCAGTGGTGCATCAACTCGTCTGTCCATAGACAATCTCGCAGCAAATATCCTCCCCGATAAGGAGCTTCAATCACATGGATTGCGAAGTGCTGGGCTTGGGAAGCGCGTAATCGCTCGATCGCAAGACTTAAACAGGGAAGTTCAGACGGTGACATGAATTGGCAAAAGCTGGTTAACTCCAGAACTTCAATATTAATATTCTATGGGGTGGAAGGAACGTTCGGTTTTGGCAGTTCTGTTGAAGCAGTACAGACTCCGAGTTGGTTGGAATCAGCGATGGAGAAGGGCGCGATCGCGCTTTCTTTCTGCAAACCGATGTCTCCGGCTTTAACGGCATTTGGCAGTTTAGCATCTGGATTTGGGGTGCAAACTTTTAGGCGTATCCAAGTCGATCGATCTGTCGTGTTCTGCTGTCGTCCCAGGACTTGTAAAACGGTTCCCGGTGGGATTTGTCCGACGAGTTCGCGAGCAGGATCAACCGGCGACCCAGATGTTCTCAAGAGTGGAAGTCCTGCGTCGCTTGCAGGGCGATCGAGACGAATGAGTGCGCCTGTGTCCAGAGCGAGGGGAGGATCGGGTACAGGCGGAACGAGCGGCGATTCTACAACGGTGGGACGACGATTGCTCAGGGTGGGAATGAGTTCTGGGACAAATAGTGCCGCGATCGCGCCTGCTACGCTGAATAATCCCAGAAGCATCAGCAACGTTTTGAGCCAGGACGATCGGCGCGGTTGCAGTTCGGTTCGCAGTCCGGGCGGCGAGGTGGAAGGCGCAAACATTTGAGTTGGTTTTGTCCGTTCTGGTAGCTCACTGAGTTGCACGGTGGAGGATTGCCCCGTTTCACGGATTTGACAATGAATTAAACCGACGGTGACGTTATCGTGACCGTTCTGCGTGTTGGCGATTTCCACTAATCTGCGGGCAACGGTAGCAAGATCGGTTTTACCGTCAAGCATTGGAACAATTTCGCTTTGCCAGTATTCTTCGACGAGATCGTTATCGCTCAAGCCATCCGAACACAATAGGAAAACGCAGTCTTCATCGAGAATAAATCGTTGAGTAGAGGGATGCAAAGTGTTTGAACTTCCCATGCCCAGAGCTTGTACGAGTGAGCCCGCCGAGGAGCGTTGTACCGCTTCCCGGTATAAGGTGTAGCCCGATCGAGCTTGGCGGGAGGCAACATCATCATCAAGCGTGACCTGATAACAGCCGCGTCGAGTAATACGATAAGCGCGGCTATCGCCAACGTGCGTCAGATACAGTTCGTGCGATCGTACCAGTCCCATAACGACTGTAGTTCCCATACGTTGACGCTCTTGTCGCCGTTCTGCATCGTTCTTTGCGGCGATCGCGTCATTGGCTCTCAGCACTGCTTCTTCGAGTCCCCACTCCAGATTCTGGGTTAGCGTTTGCGTGTGCTGCACGATCGTTTGAATTGCCAGGTTTGAGGCAACTTCTCCCCCTTCATGCCCACCCACGCCATCGCAGACAATCAGGAGGGAATGATTCGCACCGCTAGTTCCGCTCACTGGATAACAGGCATCTTCGTTACTTGAACGACTTGGGCCCTGATCGCTGAGCGTGGCGAGTTGAATCTGTCGAGTTTGTTGGGTACTTTGAGACGCGATCGCAGCATCTAGCACCTCGATCAAGCCTTCTGCGTTGGTAATCTGTCCTTGAATTAAATTCTGACAGACTTGATTCAAGAATTCTGCGATCGCAGGCTGGACTTGCCAACTTGACCAAAATTTTCCCAGTTCTGCAAGTGGGACCGTGCCTCGATCTAGCTCTAGCTCTAAGACTCTAACGGTATCCCCATCTGCAAAGATAAGATCAGAATTCAGCAGCGTAGAGGCAGCTTTTTCTACACTCAAACTGCGCCAAAGTTGTGCCAGTTGCCGCAAAAAGTGAAGCTGACGAAATCCGCGACTTGCATTCCACACTTGCTCTAATCGCGGCATCAATTGCCCGGATAAATCTTCTCCCTGTTCAGAACGCGCCCCACTGGGATAGAGCGGCGCCAATTCTAGAAAGACGATCTCGCCAACCACGGCATAGGGCTGTGGAATTGCAGGGCGTTCGGTCATCAGATGCAAATAAGGTTCGAGCGGTGGGGGGACTTCGATCGCGCTCGTCGGCAGCCCTGGTTTTGTGTCTAATGCGATTTGACCGGACTTAATCAAAAAGCGATCGTCGATCAATTCCCCAGGTGAAGCAGTTGATCCGAGTGCCCACAGGTAACGCTTTGGAATTCGGGTGTGACAGTTGTGGCAAAACGGCTGGCTTTCAGAATTGAGCGCCTGACAAAAACAGTTGGGGCATTGCACGATCGAATCAGTTTGCATTGAAAGAATGTCTCTACGAGTTGCCCGGTTCTGATGGCGTGAAGTATTTCTCACTCTAACAATTTTTGTCGATCGTAGCGGATAAGACGACGGTGATTCGAGTGGAATTCCGGGTTTCCTCGCGTTGCGATCGTCCGATTTGGAGGCACAATAAACCAGATTTTACTGAGATGGGCTATGTCTTTCGTGCACCGCCGATTCGGATTTGCTTCGCTGTTGCTGGGTTTGACCATTGCCGCACCAAGTGCGACCGCTGTACCCCCATTTGCGCCGATCGCGCCGCCTCCGGTTGCGCCATCTTTACCGCAGGAGAATCAGCCCGATTTTCGAGTGGCAGGACTTCAGCGCGATTTTCAAGGCAATCTCTGGGTGGCAACTTCACGCAGCGTTGCAAAAATTGATCCTAATACCGGAAGAGTGCTTGCACGAGTGCCATTGCCGAATCTGACGATCGGGGCGCTGGCTCAAGATCGGGTGGGTCGAATTTGGGTCGGCACCAGTGAGGGACTTTGGCGCATCGATCCAAAAACGAATCAAGTGACTGCGCTCAATCTCTTTTTGCCATCGAATCGGGTGTTAGCTTTGCTTGTCGATCAGCGAGGCTTTCTTTGGGTCGGGACTGATTCGGGATTGGCGCTGGTCAGCCCGCATGAAGGGCTGCTGATGACGACGCTGAAGAACTTACCAGGTGTGAGTGCCAACGCGCTCAGCCTCGATCCGCAGGGGCAGCTTTGGGTGGGAACGCTCGATAGCTTGGTGCAGGTCGATACAGCAACCGCCAAGATTCTTCATACGACCAACTTGGAGGAAGGAGCGGTTCAGGCTTTAGCACTCGATCGACATGGCTCCCTCTGGGCGGGCACAACGAGCGGTTTGGTGAAAATTGATCCGGCAAATCGGCGACGGGAGCGATCAATCACATCGCTGCGGGGGCGTGAGATTCTGTCTGCGGGATTCGATGCCGTGGGCAGCATTTGGGTGGGAACCAATCGCGGATTGCTGCGCGTGAATCCCTACAATGGCGCGATCGTCGGTGAAGTACCGAATTTGCCTTCAAATCGTGTGTTGTCGCTTGCGCCTGATACTGGGAATAAGTTGTGGGTGGGAACCAGTGAGGGATTAGCCTGGGTGAGTATGACTAATTTTCAGACGAGACCGCATTTGCTATTTTCTAGAACGTATTAATCGCACGCTGTTAGCAAAAAAATTGCGCTTCTTTATTTTGCGTTGGCAAGGAGTAGGGGGTTAAACAGAACGACACCCCACTCCCCACTTCACAACTAATTCAGAATTGCGATGTTTGCATTGAACCAAGTGCGATCGACCTCACAATCTAGATGCTGCTGAATTCGTAATAAGTCCTGTTCTGCATTACCCAAGCAGGTTGTAGCGCCGGGTGAAGGTGTCACGTTAAACCGGAGGCCATTGCCTGGATCAATCTCTGCCTGCCCCAAAATGAGCTTGCCCTGAGTTTTGTCAATTAGCTGAGGACGAATTCCACCCACTCCATGAGCAAACTCTAAATCCTCTAGCTGCAAAGATGGCACAATCTTCTGTGCATCTTTTAGAAACAGGCGACGACTGACGATCGGCACTTCAAATGCAAAGTTCTTCAAAATGTAGTTGCGAATGTCCCGCACCTTAAACAAATCCCAAAGAACAGCGCTGACACGCTGATCGAAGCGCAACACTTCCAGATAATCCACAAACGTCTTCAGGTTGTAGCGCTCTAACAAGGGCAGTGGTAGCGCCGTTGGCCCAAACCGAGTCTTTCCAGGCACAGTCACATCCGGATCGCCATGAATTGCTGCGAACGGAAGTTTATCATTCTGCACAGTGTAAACCTTGCCGTTGAGGACTTGGGGTGTAAAGTAGAAATTCCCCGCAACCGGCAAGCAAGAATATTCCAGCCCAATTCCCATACGGTGAGCAAAGAGCAGGCTATGTCCTCCGGCCGAGACTACAACAAATCGCGCCGTAATGGAGGTGTCTGCGATCGTAATGCGGTAGTTCTGTCCGACCGGTTCGATCGACTTGACCGGACTGCCTAACATCAAATCCACTGTCTTATCTGCCACTTCTTGTGCTTGCTCCACCAGGGACTGAGCCAAAGCACCATAGTTCACGGCAGTATAGTCATCAAGCACTGCAAGCGCTACCAGTTCTTCGGGTCGATCGTGTTGGTTGAGCTTAACAACGTTCGGTTCAACCTCAGCAATTTGCGCCTTTTCTAAAAGCTGCATTCCCCCAAAGTGCGGCTTAAATTCCTCGTACCGTTGCCGCAAAATTTGACTTTCTTCGGCTCCCACGCCTAGAACCATCTTGGGATAGCGGTAGATGACTTGATCGCGAATGGCTGGAGGTAGTGCAGTCGAATAGCGCACGATCATATCTGCCGATCGCCGCACCTTCAGTGCTTTTTCCAGGCTGTAATTCGTCTCGATGTCGCCGCAGTGAATTGTCTGGCTGTTATTGCTAGATTTGGAATTCACAGTTGCAATTTGCGAATACTTCTCGACCAGAGCGATGCGCTTTAGATCGGTAAATTTTGCAAGCGAATAAAGTAAAGCGGTTCCTGTAACCCCACCGCCAATCACCACGACATCGTAGACCTGCTCTGCCATTTCTTTAGATTGATAGATATTCAGCTTATTCAGCCTAACGTATGCAGGTTTGTATATGCTCCGGTTTCTCAAAGAACCCTTACGATCGCGCTGATTATCTTCTCATTCCCATTTGAAATGCTGCACATGATTTCAATTGCGATCGCTCATTACCACTGTTTCCGGCGCAGATGAAGTAAACAGCCACTCTTTGGCATCATTCATCAAAGCGTCCTCCACGGCACGAGGTAATTGCACCTCAACGCCATTCACCACTGCACCAAGTAAGCGTAAATTCGCGGTTTCAGTCAGTTGGTCGATCGCTTCTTCGAGTAAGCTTTGTTGCGTCACACCGGGACGAGTCACCAACACCATGCCATCGGTCAATGGCTCTAGCAAAAGCGCATCATTACATTGGCTCAAGGGTGGCGAATCTAAAATTACCAGGTCAAATCGCCCCCTTGCATCTTCGAGTAAACGACGGAGTTCGCTGGATTCTAATAACGATGCGGCAGACGCTTGCGGCCCCGGACTGGTCACAACATACAGGTTTTCGACATCGGGAGCGAGGCGAATACAATCGCTGATGTCGCCAAAATACCGCAGCGGCTCTAGCTGGCTATCGGGATCAGGCGTGAGATTCACTTGGTGAGCCGCAGAAGGCGATCGCAAATCCGCTTCAACGAGCAATGTCCGCTTTCCTGCCCGTGCCGAAGCGATCGCTAAGTTATACGCCGTGACTGTCTTTCCTTCATTCTCGATCGTGCTGATGGTCATGATGACGCGCAGATCTTTGGTTTCAGTTAGTCGAAGATTGCTGCGGAACCGCTCGTAATATTCTGCATAAGGCGAATTGGGCTTCACTAAAATTGGAGACTGTCCCGGAATAAAAGATTTGACTTGCGGCAGAATGCCTAAAATTGCCACATCGCGCTGCCGAATTACCTCGCGCAAATCTTCATCCGTGTAGACTGTGCCCTCAAGCATATCGAGCAAGAAGATCACCCCTGCTCCCGCAACTAACCCAACGATCGCACCGACTGCCAGCGTAATCGGAATGCTTTTCGGTGCTTTTACACTTGCAGGAGCGACAGACGGCGCTTGCGCCACACCCAAGCTACTGACGATTTCGACCTCGGCTGCTTTCGCATCAACTAGCTTCTGCTGCATCTGGTCATAGAGACTCTTTTGGCGTTTGACTTGATCTTCCAGCCTGGTGCGCTCTAGCTGCTTGTTGGGAATGGTGGAAAACTGTTGTCGCAGCGCTTGCTCCGATCGCAGACTCGATGCAACCTGCTGCTGTAGCGATTCCTGCTGAGTTTTGAGATTGACCAGCGTATTTGCCAGTTGCTGTCTGGCTGGATCAAGATTGCTATCTTGGCGCACGTTGGCGACAAACGGAGTGACCTGACCATTACCGCCAACCACTTCTGCGGCTCGCTTGCGGATTTCTTCTTCGTAGGCTTGCTGTTGTTTTTGGAGCGTGACTACTTGAGGATGCTCAGGGCGCAAATCTTTGAGTAAGACCGTCATTTGCGACTCGATTTGCTGAAGCTGAGCGCGTAAACTTGCAATGATCGGATCAGCGCTCAGTGCGGAAGATACATAAGCTTGGTTTGGATCAAGTCCTAATTTTCGCTGAATGCTGTTAATTTGGGCGTTAATGCCGTCTAGCTGGAGTCTCAGTTGTTGCTGTTGTTGCTGGCTGCTGGCGATCGACTTAATGATGTTGCCATCTTGAGCGGCAAAGAGTTGCGGCCCTTCGGTGCGATCGTATCGCATCAAGATGCTCTCAGCTTTTGCTAGATCTTGCCGGACACTGGGCAATCGCTGTTCGATCGCGCTGATAATTGCTCTGAGTCGAGCTGAATTGTTCAATCGGCTCTGCTCAATCAATCGACTAGCGAGCAGCGCCATCACGTCGCCGACCCGCTTTTGGTCCCCATCTTTGTAGGTGAGCTGAATTTCTGCTTTTGCCGCATTTGGATCTTTTGGATCACCACCCCCTTTGATCTGAATCGTCGCTGCTTTTTCCAACCGATCGGGCTTGATGCCGACCTCTTTCGCGACTCCTTCGATCACTGCTGGCGTTAATAAAGTGTCTTTTGTAAAGGTTTCGACGGGTTGACGCACCTGGGAGCCGATCGTCGAAAAAGTAATAGGCGGTGCGTTTGCCACGAGTCGAGCCTCGCCCAAGAAATCGATCGGCGGATCGGGCTGAACGGCAACGATTCCGCCCGCACTTAGACCCGCAACCACACTGGCAGGAATCACCCATTTATAGCGATTTACGGCAAGTAAATACCGTTTGACGATCGGTGGAACCATAACAAAGTCCTGTTAACACTAGAAGTTATCGATTCAAAAGTTATCGATCCCCGTTGACCCCAGTTGGGCCAAACAGCGTATCGGCACCGTTTCTCAGCTCCCGGAAAAAGAGCAAGAAGCCTAAAACGTCGCGGAACGGCTGGGTAAAGGTATTGAGCGCATAAGTGATTCTGCCAACGAGGTTGCGCCCGAGAACAATCACGTCATTATCTTCGAGGGCAACGTTTTGAGCCATATTGCCGCTCAGAATGCTGCGAGCATCAATCTCGCGAGTCACTGCTTTTTTCTGAACCGGATCAAACCGAATCAGCGCTACTCGACGTAGATTTGCGGTGTCCGGCCCCGGTCTTGCGGCAGTGAGGGCATCTAGAAAAGTGCTGCCGTTGGGCAGCGTTAGCGTTCCGAGACCATTGTTCGCGTAGCTCAATAGCCGGATGTTGATTTGCGGTTTGGCTAACGTTGATCGTGCCATCAGGGTGCGATCGTAGGTCTGATCCTGTTCTGCAAGCTTGGGGATGACCACAACATCGCCGTCCTGTAGCTTCAAATCCGGTAGCGCCGCTCCGTCTTGTAAAGGAGTGACTAAATCTAGCTTCTCTTCGAGAACCGATCCATCGGATAAAAGCCGTTTGACCTGTACCGATCGTAAATCTGCCTGTCCAGTCGCGCCGCCTGCAAGTAATAAAGCGGCGGACGCACGCGGTAGGGTAAGCGTATAAAGACCCGGACGCGCAATCTCGCCTGTTACGGTGACGAGAACGGGGCGTTGATTGGTGAGTGCCACAAAGACAACCGGATTAATCACAAAACGATTCACCCCTTCCCGGATGCGTTCTTGAGCTTGAGCGATCGTCAACCCTTGCAGCGGCACTTTACCGAGCAATGGGGCGGTAATATTGCCCTCTTGGTCGATCGTCGCTTGAAAATTCAGGTCGGTAAATCGCTGCACCTGCACAGAAACGGTATCGCCCGCCCCCAAACGGTAAAGACTAAACGTTTTGACAGGCGGAACGACTGGCGCTTGTGCATTCGGAGCTTGTACGTTCGGAACAGAGGGCATTGCCGATTCTCGAAGTTTTTGCCGCGCCTGCTCAATGATTTCAAGCGGGGATGGGCGTGTCGGCAAAGGAGCAGAGGGTTGAACAGGCACAGCGAGATCAGACGCAACCGCGCTTCGGGCGCTCAGCCAAATTGACAGAGCAGGAGTAACAGAGTATACACCCGTCATCAGTAGCGAAGTGATCCAGCCGCGTGCATTCGGGAGGTGGAATTGAACTAGAGGCATGGGACAGCCATTCGTGTTGCGATCGTGCTCATTGTAGTGAGATGCACCCCTCTGACATCCGAGTTTTCCGCTTCAGTCTGCCTAAATTGCTGCCTAAATTGATCGGTTTGAGCGCAAAATCTGATTCGTCAAGGTGGATTGTACGGTTTGTACCAGCGATTCGAGCTTGCTGCGATGGGGTTCGATGTCTTCGAGCGGCTCGATCGGTAATATCACGCTGACTGCCACCCAAGCCGCTCTCTGGTTCTGCCATTGGGCGAGACGATCGCGGATAAACCACTGAATCGGAGCTGGGTGTCCACCGTCTTCCCAGGCATACCAACGCATGACGGCATAGGTTTGTCTCGGTGTCCACGCCCGCAGAAATTCAACGGTGATCGAATGGGTTTGGATTGGGCGATGGGAATCGGTTTTCCAGCGTTGGAAGCCGTCGAGATCTGTCCATTCGACTTGCGGCTGCGCGATCGATTTCGTCTGTGGCAGAAATAGAACGGTTGCGATCGTTTGGGTTGCGTCCTGAATTTCCTGGCGCATCCACTTGTGTTCACCGATTTCGGTCGCTTGTTTGGCGATCGTTTGCCAGCCTGGAAACTCGATGCCGACTTTTTTCAGCGCTTTCAAGTTGTCGAGTACGGCAACCGGGGGTGGGGCTGTCCAGCGCCATTGCCCATTTGAGAGATATCCAGGTAATGCGCCTACACCAACAAATCCGCTCAACATCAGCAGCAAAACAACTTTTGGCAGATTGAGCCGGAGCGATTTAGACAAAGAAGACAGCATCAGGATTCGGGGCTGGATGGTGCGAAAAACTTTTCCATCTGGTTTGACAGCACTATTAGTAAGCCCAGCATTGCCGCAGAGTAGACATCTCCACCCCAACCGTCATGCAGGAAATGAAACGCTGATTCTTGTCCTGTGCCGTGGAAGAACGTCAGCAATGTATTGCGGATAATGTTAGCGGTGACGCTGATGAGAACAGTTCCAATCATGAAAGTAATACAGAAAGAACGCGATCGAAGATTGTTTGTCCAATACAGCAGCATCAGCCCCACATATAAGCTAGTGAACAGCATCTTTAATCCGGCACAATAAGGTGCAACTTCGACGAGACGATTGTTTACGAACAGATAAATATTTTCTACTCGCACAGCCATACCGAACTGATTCAAGATAAATCCTGCTGTCCCTGCGATAAAGCTCTGAAGCGGCATTGTGTAGGGGGCAAGTAGGTAAGGAATCTCGTTCGGCGTTGCGAGAAAAACAAGCAGGAGGGCGAAAGCCTGCAATCTTAAGCCAGACACTCCTTTGAGCCAGAGGCAAACGCCAGTTAGCAGAATTGGAAACGACAAATTAACCGGCTCAGGCAGCCCACTGAGATAAAACAATCCTGCGACCAGCAATAATCCAAGACCGACAAGCCTAGCTGATCCCACTTCATCCGCAAGCCGTATCCAGCGCTTGCGGTTATACCAAGCAATATTGGCGGCAAACGGCAGGCCGATTACACCATGACTGAAGTATTCGTGTTCGGTGCTGATTGATTTTCTGATCCAGCCGTCATACCAATGAACCAGCAACGGAGCATATAACGCCGCAATTAATCCCAACAGGACAATATCGCTCCAGTAGCGATCGAGAAATGACAAGCGCCGAATTTGCATAGCTTAAGCTGAAATCTGAACAACATTGGGAGCCGCGAGGCTCTCTTCGATCGTGCCGACGACTTGGATCACTTGCGCTTCGGTTAGGCCGGGATACATCGGTAGCGAAAGGATTTCTTGACATAACCTTTCAGAAACCGGGAAATCTCCTTCTCGATAGCCCAAGTGTTTGAATGCAGGCTGCAAATGACAGGGCAAGGGATAGTGAATTCCAGCCTGAACGCCTCGAAGCTCAAGGCGCTCTTGTAGAGCCGTGCGATCGATCAATCCCGCTTCCGACTGCAACACGCGCAGGACATAGAGGTGATATACATGACCTTTACCGCTCTGGTTTTGGATCGGAACCAGTCCGCGTGAATGCAGGGGATAGAGCAGCGCGTTATATTGTTCCGCAATCTGAAATCGATCGCGGTTCCAATGCTGGAGATAAGGCAGCTTTACGTTCAAAACCGCAGCTTGAATCGAGTCTAAACGGCTGTTCGTGCCAAAGTCTGTATGAAAATACTTGCGGGGAGCGCCATAGTTTCTCAGCGATCGTACCTTTGTCGCGATCGCTTCGTCTTTTGTGACGACCATGCCGCCGTCGCCCAATGCGCCTAAATTCTTGCTGGGATAAAAGCTAAAGGCAGCCGCAAGCCCGATCGATCCAGCTCGAACCCCCTCGCATTCTGCCAAATGTGCCTGTGCCGCATCTTCAAAAATCACTAATTCGTAGGTATCGGCTAAATCTCTTAACCGACTGGGGGAGACCATCTGCCCATAAAGGTGAACAGGAACGATCGCTCTAGTCCGAGGTGTAACGGCTCGCTCTGCCGCAGCTAAATCGATCAGCGCCGTTCTTGGATCGCAATCGACCAGAACGGGTGTCGCCCCACAGCGCAACACTCCGATCAGCGTCGCGACAAAGGTATTCGCAGGCAGAAGCACCTCATCGCCCTGTCGGATGCCACAGGCTTGCAGTCCCAACGCGATCGCATCGGTGCCACAGGCAACTCCAATCCCATGCGCGACTCGGCAAGCTTTTGCAAACGCCTGCTCAAATTCTTTTACCGCTTGTCCCACAATGTAGTCTCCTCGCTCAAGCACTGTATGAATGGCTTGTTCGATTTGAGACTGGATCGGTTGGTGTTGAAGCGTGAGATCGACGAATGGAATGGTAGGAGAGATGCTCTGCATACTAAAGCTGCCAGATGGATGAGCAAGCCGAGTAGAAACCCCAGGGAATCTAAAAGTCGTTGCGCTTTATAAGAGTGACAGATCTTATTGAGCGCCAAATTTCGAGTTCTGTCTGGTTCAGAGTACCCAAGGAAAACCACTTCGATGCAGACGAGATCTGAAGAAAAGGTAAAGCTTGCTACTGGCGATGCAGCCAATTGACGGTTGCAACTGAGGCGATCGTGCCCAGAAAGTGCGCCGTAACTCCGATGATGTTTGACATCGCCACAAAGACATCTAGTGGACGAATAATCCGGGCGGGGTCATAGATGGCGACTCCTTGGGGTTGGGAAATTGCTTTCGACAGCAGGACTCCTAAAGTTGTGCCGCTGCCTAAGATGGTGAACGCCATGCCGAGAAATCCAGCGATGATGCCAAGTCGTAGCACTTGCATCACGTCGCTTTTTTTGGGATGGCGCTCTGTGCTCGGATGGCGAAGTCGCCGCGCAAATAAAGTGTGCCGAAACGCCAGAAAAGCCGTGAATAGTAACGTGGCAATGCCGCAGACTGCCCAGAAGATGCCGATTCCGAGTCCTGGTGTCGTGACGCTGCCGAAGTTATCAACGGGTGCGCCCGGAGCGATAAAATTCGCTGCGGCTTGATTAAAACTTCGTCCTGCGATCGCAAATAGCAGCAGAACTGCGGCGACGATCGCCAATCCAAGCTGCGTGATCACGCCGAGCCATCCAATTAAGCGTAGGACTTTACCAATCTGCCTTAACTTATGATCATTGTCCTCGATCGTAGGGGGTTGTGTGGTGGGGTGCATTTTGCGCTCCTTTGACTTGCTTCTAGTTCACACGCTAGGCAAGAGGAGTAGGCTTAACGACTCTCTCTAGAACGATCTATCAATTAATTCATATCTGCTTCAAGGTTGGGGCAAATTTTGGTGTGGATTAGTTCTGGTGCGGGCTGCTCTTGCCATTGAGAAAGAACGCTTTGCAGTTCAGCCCGGAGCGTATGGAGTTGTTCGATTTGCGCGGTGATTTGAGCCACTTTGTCTTCGATTTGTTCTTTGACTTTTTCGCAGGGCAAAATTCCCTGATCGTGTACCGCCAAAATTTCTTTCACCTCAATCAAGCTCAATCCTAGAGACTGCGCTCTTTTGATAAAAGCAAGACGCTCAATCACTTGAGGCATAAATAAGCGGTAGCCGGACTGCGATCGCTCGACAGTCGGTGTGAGCAGTCCGATATCGTCGTAGTAGCGAATTGTTTTTACAGGTAGACCGCTTTTTGCAGCAGCTTCACCGATTTTCAGAACAGAATTCATTGTTTAGCGTGGCTTTTTAGGCATCGATAAAGGGGGGAGTGATCGCGCGGATGAGGTTTCAGGTAGAGCGCGAACGGGGACTTGTCCGGATCGAGCAGAGGGGGTGACTCGAATGTGTTCAGGTCGTCGAGACAGCGACCACCAGCGGAGAATGAGCGCGATCGTTACGGTGCTGAATCCGAACACGGCGAGCGAAGTGCTGTGGTCAATGCCGCCGATCGCAACGTTCATCATGCCTGCGGTGAGAATAAAGGCAGAAATGGGTTCTTTACGATAAATCGTTCTTAGAACGTGGAACCATAGAGCGTTCATAGCGTTTTCCGGGTTGCGCTTTATCTTATTTTAAAACGATCGACTGAGAGACCGTAGAGTCTCTCAGTCTTGCTCTGAATCTATTCTTAATAGGCTGAATTTTGGCTGAGATTTCAGCAAAACTCCAAAATTTCTAAATCAGACCTAACCAGGTCAACAGCCCTTGTCCGGTGACGTATTCTACAATCAGCGTCGCGACAAATCCAATCATTGCTGCACGTCCGTTCAAGCGTTCTGCGTAATCATTGAAGCCGAACTTTGGATTCTCTAGCTTAGGAGTTGTGGTGGGTTGAATTTGAGTCATGATCAAAAAGCCTCTGCTTAACGTGGAGTGCAAACCCGTTTAGAAAGCGGATCTAAACAGTTCTTCATCTTATTCTAAACTCGTCCTGCATTGGACTACGATTCACATGGAGATTGCCGATTAAGCTATAGATAGCTTGTCGATCGAGGTTGATCATGGAAATTGGTGTGCCGAAGGAAACGAAGGATCAAGAGTTTCGCGTGGGATTAAGTCCAAGCAGTGTCCGGGTGCTAGTTGAACAAGGGCACTCGGTGTTTGTAGAGTCGCATGCGGGAATCGGATCGGGATTTAGCGACGCAGATTATACACAGGCAGGCGCGACGATCGCGACGCATACCCAGGAGGCTTGGGATCGAGAGCTTGTGATCAAGGTGAAAGAGCCGTTAGTTTCCGAATATCATTACCTTCAGAAAGGCAAAATTCTGTTTACGTATTTGCATTTAGCTGCCAATCGCCGCTTAACCGAACATTTGCTTGATTCTGGTGTAAGTGCGATCGCTTACGAAACGGTTGAACTTCCAGATAGACGCTTGCCGTTGTTAACGCCGATGAGCATTATCGCGGGGCGACTATCGGTGCAATTTGGAGCGCGATATTTAGAGCGGCAACAGGGCGGGCGCGGTGTGTTACTCGGCGGGGTTCCGGGAGTGAAACCGGGACGAGTGGTGATTCTGGGTGGGGGAATTGTTGGAACCGAAGCGGCAAGAATGGCGATCGGAATGGGCGCACAGGTGACAATTTTGGACGTGAATGTTGATCGATTGTCTTATCTTGAAACCATCTTCGGTTCACGAGCAGAGCTACTTTATAGCAATTCGAGCCACGTTGAAGAACTTGTACCACAGGCGGATCTACTGATCGGGTCTGTGCTCATTCCAGGACGAAAAGCTCCGACTTTGGTATCGCGGGAATTGGTCGGTCAGATGCGATCGGGTTCAGTAATCGTGGATGTTGCTGTAGATCAAGGGGGATGTATTGAAACATTGCATCCAACTTCGCATACAGAGCCAACTTATGTTGAGGAAGGCGTAGTGCATTATGGAGTGCCGAATATGCCCGGAGCTGTTCCCTGGAGTGCAACTCAGGCACTGAATAACAGTACATTGCCTTATGTGATTAAGCTAGCGAACAATGGAATGACAGCGCTCGATCATGATTCTGCGTTAGCGAAAGGCTTAAACGTGCAGAATCATCATTTGCTCCATCCAGCCATACAAGAAGTGTTTCCAGATTTAGCGCGAGTCTAGCGACAATCGTAGCCAACATAAGGAATGCCAATGCGGTATTGCTGGTTTGGATTACGATCGCACCCCCGCTCCTGAACCGTCACTTGAGTCGGAAAATCACGCATTCTTAAACCAGGTGCGATCGCCCAAAACTTCTGAATCGGAGGAGCTTCAAGCCTTAGCGTTGCTAATTTTCGCCAGAAGGTGTCGTAGCCTTGCGATCGAGAAATTAGCGCAAATCTTGAGGGCTGACACAGTTGCGGCTGTTGTTTTTCTTTAGTTTGAATTGCTAAAGCAAAGCCTAATCCTAAAGCAATGTCTTGAAAATCGTTGTAGCTCATAACGATAGCACTACAGTCCTTAGACAAGATATTGTTAGCAACACGATCGGGCGTAAACGGCTTGAGAAACACTAAGTTAGACACCACGAAAACGCAGCTTAAACCACCGATAAAATACAGCAGCAATGGTTTTTCATACTTAGAAGGCTGCAACTTCCAAAAGCTTGCTCCGATCAATGCACAAACTGCTGGATAGTAGATGAAATTGTATCGGGGCACTTGAGTAATGTCTTTGCCAAGAATGTAGACGATCGCCACAAATTCAAGAATGACGGCAATGACAAAACTTGCAAGCACTAATGTTTGCCAATGCGTTTGTGGATCGTTCCACAGGAGCTTTAGTCCTTTTACAATGCACCAAACAATCCAGCCTGCCAACAACAGCATTGCGGTCGCGCATAGCACAATCATCCAAACTGGCTGATGCTCCACCGGAAACGCTACCACCATGACAAGCCAACCTGCAACAAACTGATATAGCGGAACTAGAAAGCTCCACCATGCAGCAGTAGAGGTTTCTAGCCAATCTGTTTCAGGACGACTGATATGACTGATAAAAGTTGGGAGCCAGGGAAAGCAGATTGCAACCATTCCCAAGCCTGCAAGGACGATCGCACCCCAAGTCTGCCACCAGAACGTTAAGGGTTGCCTCGATTTCAATCGAATTTGCAGCACCAACAGCGCGAAAAACTGAGCGACGATCGCTAATACTAAAAAATAATGGACGTAAAAGCCAACACCATTTACAACGCTCCAACCCATCCAGATTTTAGAAGAGTGCTTCTGTTGAAGCAAATCTTGTTGAATCCGAATCAATCCAGTGAGTGCCACGATTACAAACAATATCGGAATGGTATAGTGACGCGCTTCTTGAGAGAGATAGATCGCAAACGGTGATACCGCCATGACCAGAGCCGCGATCGTTCCCGCGCTTGGAGAAAACGCCACTCGATTCAGCCCATATGAGAGCGCGATCGCAGCAACTCCCGCAACTGCACTTAGTGATCGCGCTCGCCATACCCAATCGCCCGGAACCCATTGCAGCCATTGATGCAGCCAGCAAAAAAATAGCGGCGGATGAACCGACTGTACCGAAACTGTTTGAGCAATGTTCGCGCAGGTTGTAGGATTCAGTTGAAAAAACTGATCTAACACCGCAACGGTAAAAAACTGCTCTACTGGCACTTCAAGATAATTCCGCCCCATGCTAAAGATTGCGGTAATCACCTCATCCATCCAGAGCGGTTTTGCGTCAAGATTCCAAAACCGCAGAACCGCACCAATTAGTAGCGCCGTGATTAAGCCAAGCCAATGAGCCAAGAGAACCTCGATCGAGACTTCAGCCCGAACTTTACACTAGATCAAGAAATTTGAGGACACCTTGCATGGGATTGACCCGCAGGATCGGAATTACGGGCGGAATCGGGATGGGTAAAACCACAGTTTCAAATTATCTCGCTGCTGCACATCGTTTACCGATTCTAGATGCAGATTTGATTGCGCGGGATGCAGTCGCACCGGGATCGCCGATTCTGGCTCAAATCATTGATCGCTATGGCGCTCATCTCCTCCGAATCGATGGTACGCTCGATCGAGCAAAACTAGGCACGATCGTCTTCTCTAATCCCACTGAACGCATTTGGCTAGAGCAGCAGATCCATCCGTATGTGAGGCAAATGCTTGAAGCCGAGTGCGATCGTCTTGCTCAAACTCACCCAACGATCGTGCTTGTGATTCCGCTCCTGTTTGAAGCCAATATGACCGATTTAGTGAGTGAGATTTGGGTGATTTGTTGCTCGGAGTCGCAGCAAATTCAACGACTGATGCAGCGTGAAAAGTTGAGCCTAGAGCAAGCCCAAGCGCGAATTCAAAGCCAAATGCCGATCAAGCAAAAGCGAGATCGGGCAAACGTCATTCTTGATAATTCCACAACGCCTGAAGCCCTAATGCGCCAGGTCGATCGGGCTTTATCGCCAACAAGTTGACAACCGACCATCATCGACCGCTAGACTGTTCAAGACTGAATCGGAAAAATTTCTTATGGCAGCCACCTTACAACAAATTGCAGGTTATCTCGACCTTAAAGCGTGGAAATATCGCATTGACGAGGAAGGCAGCCGGATTCTGACCGGAGTGTACGGTGAGAATTTAGAAGATTTTTTGATTGTGATCCAACTCGATGAAGAAGGCGAATTCTTCGAGATGTTCGCACCACGGGTGTTGTCAGGAGTCAAAGACCATCCGCATAAAGCGGCAATTCTACAAACAATGCTGGCAATTTCTTGGGAAACCAAGATGTTGCAGTGGGAATACGATCCCTCAGACGGCGAGATTCGTGCAATCATCGAGTTTCCGCTAGAAGATTCTACTTTGACCGAGCGCCAGTTCAACCGATGCTTACATAGCCTCGTAGAGTTAGTGGATGAACTCGCTTTACCGCGCTTGAAGGCAGTGATGGAAACCGGCGAAGATCCTGGCGATCTTGAAGAAGGCGAACGCTTGTTACTAGCGCTACAGGAAGAAGCACCAGGACTACTGACCGTTCTAGAGCGAGCAATGGAAGCACGAAAGCGACGGGGGCGACGCTTGCCCTCAGAAGGAAAAGACGAATCCTGAAGTCAGGATCAGGAAACGTGGTATAACAATTAAGGTTTCTTAATAAGAAAACACAATACTTTAATAATCTGAAATCGGGTTGCCGTCGCTTGGAGCCTGATTTTCGTGCGGCAAATGTTTGATCGAGCATTTGTCTCAACGATTGTGTTTTTTACAGTCCTTTCCGGAGAGAAAGATCGTTCATGACAGCATCGCTCACGCCCGATTATTCGACTCTGACGAGTCCCGAAACAAAACTTCGATTGAAAGACATTATCAAGACGCTACCGCGTGAGTGCTTTCAAAAAAATATGCAAAAAGCCTGGACAACCTTAATCGTCAATGTTTTGATGGTGGGCTTAGGCTACTGGAGTATTCAGGCTTCTCCCTGGTTTCTCCTGCCGTTTGCCTGGATTTTTACCGGAACGGCACTCACTGGCTTTTTTGTAATCGCGCATGACTGTGGACATCGATCGTTTGCCAACCGTAAATGGGTAAACGATCTCATTGGTCACATTTTTATGGCTCCGTTGATCTACCCGTTCCATTGCTGGCGGATTTCACACAACCAACACCACAATCACACCAACAAAATGGATGTGGATAATGCGTGGCAACCGTGGCGACCGGAAGTGTATGACAGTCTCGACCCGATTACAAGAATCGCTTACAAAACGACTCGCGGACGGCTCTGGTGGTTAGCATCGGTTCTGCACTGGGCGATCGTTCACTTTAACCTAGCGAACTACAAGCCGAAAGATCACGGCAAAGTGAAATTGTCGATCGCGGTTGTCGTTGCGTTTGCGGCGATCGCTTTTCCTGCTTTGTTTCTAACGGTTGGTGCGTGGGGTTTTGTTAAGTTCTGGCTGATGCCCTGGTTGGTTTATCACTTCTGGATGAGTACCTTTACGCTGGTTCACCACACCCTACCGGACATTCAATTCAAAGAGCCAGAAGAATGGGATGCCGCCCAAGCGCAATTGTTCGGCACCGTGCATTGTGACTATCCCAAGTGGATTGAATTCCTCTGCCACGATATCAATGTCCACATTCCGCATCACCTTTGTACAGCGATTCCGTCCTACAATCTGCGGCTGGCTCATCATAGCTTGACCCAAATTTGGGGGACTCAGCTAAGGCAGTACAAGTTCTCCTGGGGTTTGATGAAAGAGATCACCGATCGCTGTCATCTGTACCACCCAGAGTACGCTTACCAATCGTTCCGCTCCTACAAAAAGTAGCAGTCAGGAAGAGAATTAAATGCAGAACTCCGATCAAACGATCGGAGTTTTTTGTTAACAGGCTTTTTGTTAACAGCCAGTTCTATAAGCCGCACTAATATCCACCGCAGGATGCCGGCAGTTCGATCGAGGGATAGAGGAAACATTCAACCCCACGGGAGGCACGATCGCGCGGCGGCAAATTGTATTCTATGAGCATAAGTTAACAGCCTATACGGAAGCTAAATATGTCAAGTCGGGGAGCCAAAAAGCTCCCCTTATTATTTGGATGCTTTAAAGAAAACAGAAATTCTATTGAGAATTACAAAATTCATAATATTGAAATCTTAATAGTGAAAAATATCAGGTTCCGTGAATATTCAGGTTTAATATTTAAGCTTGTGTAAAATAATGCAGATAGTGCTAGAGAATTCCACAGGATTCTGTTAGAAATACTGAGCTGTTCTACAGCAATGACGATTCTGCGAAGTGACAAGGTTACGGGGGCATCGACCAATTTCTCTCCGTTCTACTGAAAGGTCTCCTCGTATGACAACTGATCCGCATGGTTCCCAGAATTTTCCTGAGCCGCATTCCACCCCGGCAGCGCCTACAAACGCGAAGCTGCCCCAGTTTATGATCGTGCGAAATCATTCCTCGCAACGCCGTGTTTCAGCGCGGCGATCGTCTTTAGCTCGATTAAGCATCGGCATTACCAGTAGCTGGCTTGTCGGTAATATTGCGCTCCCGGCTTATGCTGCTACTTTCATCAACAATTCAGGCATTCAATTTGAACAAGACACAACCCTCGAGTCTAACTTTGTCGAATCTCACGGGGCGTATCAATCCACCTTCGGCGTAATTAACCTGGACACAAAAGAGAAAACGCCGTTGCTAACTGAAACCCAGCCCTCTGACGGGTCTGAAACAATCTTCAAGCCTTCCTCTTTCCGCAGCCACCTTGGAACGGCTACCGACTTCAAGGGCACGCCTGGCAATGCAGTTCCGAAGCCCGTGGCGCAGTACAAATTTAGAGCAAACCAGCGATACGTGCTGTATCTAGAATCTACTTACAAAGGTCGTCCGACTGGCGTAGTTTACTCAAACAATGTCCTGAATCCTAATCGCGAGCAGCAGGTGCAATTTGCTGGGGGAGTGAATGATTTGTGTACGAGTGGAATCACGATCGGCTGGGACGATACTGGCTCAAGGCTGGTGCGAAACCGCCAGCAGGAAGACCGGGATTTTGATGACTTTGTGGTGCAGATGAAGAATACAACCTGCGGAATTGGCAGCGATCAGATCACGCCGCAGCCAGAGCCACCGCCATCCGTGGTTGCTGAGTTACCGCCTGCTCCTTCTTCGGGAGGAGTCAGCCCGCTCTGGGCAACACCGCTCTTGCTGCTTCCCCTTGTTTTTGGTTCCGATCGAGGTGGGTCTAACCCAGACACTCCATCAGGCTGCTCAGGCGGAAATTGTAAGCCTATCCCAGAACCGCTGACGATTTTGGGATCAGGAAGCGCGATCTCAATGGCAGCATTGATGGAGCGACGCAGAAAACGCAAGCGTAAGTAGGAATACTGGCGCGGCGCATTGCGCCGCGCCAGTTGCTTAAGATTCAGGCGGATAGTTGTTTTGCCACCATTGCACCCATTCAACCCAAGCTTGTTCGAGTTCTGGTTCAGAACTCGTCGTTGAAGTGGAGTTTATGGGCGTTGACATTCTCACCCAAAGGCAGCGCAAATCTCGCAGCGGAACCTGTCCTAGAAACCAAGGCAGCGCCCGGCGAGCTAGCACATCGAAACGATTCTGGGCGTTGCGGAGCTGGCCATTTGTGATGGTTGTTTCTCGCGTTGCTGGAATGCAGCCCGTGATGAAAAATTGCTTCGATCTCTGATAAACTGCGTGCGTCCCAACGCTGGATTGAGTGGGCGTAAGCGGAATGCGCTCCATCTCAACCGTACTGTCTTTAACAATATCCGAGACTGAGGAGTAGTTGCGAAGATAGCGCATTTCGATATTGATCGGCTGACCGTTGCGGAGATAGAGGTAATGCCGTCCTGAAACGGTCAAATCATCCACGCTGGTCGCGAGAGAAGGCGTGTAGAGCTTTTGTTGCCCGAGCGGGCTAGCTTGCACGAATTGCCAGCGAGACAGAGGAATAGAAGTGGGAAATGTGTAGCTCGGTGGCAGCGGTTTTTGTGCAGGGGTGAGCACCAACTTGAGCAACACCAAACCGCTGCTTACGAGCGCTGCGCTTAACCAAAAATTACGAGTTTTCACCCAGTTCAAGCTTGCACCTCCTCTTCTTCTTCTGCCCGATCGACTTGCTCTAACAGCACGTAGCACAGTAAGCCAAACAGCGAAACAGAAATCAATGAAAAAATCAGCGATCCGGTTCCAAGATGCCAGTAGTCGAATGCGTCTCGATTGTTTTGCGCGACTAAGACTGCCATCAGCGCAACTCGAATGCTGTTAACCACAAAAGCGATCAGCACAGCCGCGATCGACACAATCAGCGATCGCATCCAGCCGATCGGAAACACCAGCACAAACAGAATACCGAGCGATAAGTGTTGCCAAATCAACTGAAGTCCAGAGCAGCCGGGATAAACTTCAACGCTCCCGGTCGGTAAATGCAGCAACACTCCTTCTTGAATGACGCGAAAGCCTGCATACCAGAGCAAACTACCGCTAAATTCTGCGGTGAGCGAAGAGATATCGAACTGCGACAGAATGGTGGTCGTGGGGATAGCCATTAAGCCCAGAGTCAAGAGTTCGCGCCAATAACAATTGAGCGTGAAGCCAGAAGCAAGTAGCGCGACGCTGATTCCAGACATTAGCGGCAGAAACCGCATAAATGAGTCGTACTCATTGACAGTGAGGCTTCTAAGTAATATCCAGGCAATGCAGGCAAGCCCGATCGCGCTAGCGATGGGAGTGCTCTTGAAGTTGAGTTCCTGCCGTCTGCGCCAAATCATAAACCAAGCGGCTGCCCAACAGACGATCGAAGCTTCCAAAAATTGCCCCTGATGACCGGTTCTCCAGATCAGTTGGAAATGGATGGTCGTCAGGGCGACTGCGATCGCTAGCAGTAAGTAACGGGTGTTGAAAAACCCTTTCATGGGGTACGACTTTATTAAAGACTGCAAAATCAAAAAAGCTAGGGCTTACGATACTTAGTCTTGCGGATGATTTCTAGTCGCTCAGGATAGATTGCCTAAGTAGAGGAATCGTTAAGGGAGAACTTTAAAGCAATGTGATACCCATTCAAACAACAAATGTGGCCGATCACCGATTCGTTGCAGTCGCGATCGTAGCGACGCAATTCATCGCGTCGCTGGATATAGAAGCACAATACCAACGAGAAAATTAGCTCCCCATCAGCCCGTATTTCTCATTCCTGCCGCAATTCCGTTGATGGTTAACAACGCGCCGCGTAGGAGTTCACCTTTGCTGTAGCGCGATCGCACCACCCCTGAAGCTGCCAGCGTTTTATGCTGCCGCAGGCGCTTCAACAGAGACACTTGCAAAAAGCCCAGAGGAACGATCGTGCCATTGCGTAACTGCACCGATCGCTGAAGCTCTGGATCGCCGTCTAATAAGCGATTGTGTCCGGTGATCGTCAGCACTAGCTCACGCGTGAGCAGATACTCGTTGCGAATCTGCTCGAACACGGGAGCAAAGCGCTCTCGATCTTCAGGCTGCGTCAGTTCATCAACATAGTGACCCGCAATTTGCAGATCGACTTTAGAAAGCGTCATTTCTACTCTGGAAATCGCCATCTTGAAAAAGGGCCATTTGTAGTAGAAGTGCCGTAGAAGCTGCATATGTTTTTCTGGAGCTTCATCAAGAAAGCCTTGCAGCGCTGTACCCACACCGTACCAGGAGGGCAGCAAAAACCGGCTTTGCGTCCAGCTAAACACCCAAGGAATCGCCCGCAGACTAGCGAGATCTTTCTTTCCACCCCGACGCGCTGGACGAGAGCTAATTTGAAGCTGACTAATTTCCTCGATCGGCGTGACTTGATGGAAGAAATCAATAAAGTCCGGTTGTTCGTAGATGAGCGCGCGGTAGTGAGCGCGCGATCGTGCCGCTAACTCTTCCATCACCTGCTGCCACGGCGCAATCTCATCAAACTTATTGTGTAACAGACTGCCCTGAATTACGGCGGTCGTTACCGTTTCCAAGTTGTAAATCGCGAGTTCAGGCAGCGAATACTTTGATGCCAGCACTTCACCTTGTTCGGTGATTTTGATCCGACCATTCACACTATGTCCGGGCTGCGCCAAAATTGCTTCGTAAGCGGGGCCGCCTCCACGTCCCACGGAACCCCCCCGACCGTGGAAGATCCGCAGCACGACACCATGCTCATCTGCAATACTTTGTAGCGCTTGCTGCGCTTTGTGAATCTCCCAATTGCTGCTGAGGAATCCGGAGTCTTTGTTGCTGTCAGAATAGCCCAGCATCACTTCTTGCAGTGCGGTTTTAACTCCGATCGACTCGAATCCACCCGCTAACAATGCCTTATAGAACGGTAAGTCAAACACGCCGCGCATTACACTGGGTGCTTTTTGCAAATCCTCAACCGTTTCAAACAGGGGCACAACTTGAATCGCTCCAACTCCGGTCACAGGATCGTAGAGTCCCGCTTCTTTGGCAAACAGCAGCACTTCCAGCAAGTCGCTGACATCGTGACTCATGCTGATGATGTAGGTGTGGCAAATGTCGATACCAAATTCCTGTTGGAGTTTGCGAACCATGCGGAAGGTTTCGATCGTTTCGCGAGTGCGATCGGAAAAAGGCATCTCGGTTGGAATTAACGGTCTGCGCGTCTGGAGCTCGGTGACCAGCCATTGGCAGCGTTCCGCTTCGGTCATGTCGTTGTAGGCTTTCGGCAGAACTTGCAGGTACTCCACAATTTCATTCATCGTTTCGGAATGACGCGGACTTTCCTGCCGAATGTCCAGATGCGCCAAATTAAACCCGAAGATTTCGACTTGACAGATCAAATGATCGAGATCGCGACAGCTTAATCCAGTTGCAGACAAATTGCCTTGAATCAGGCGCAGTTCAGCCAGGAAATCGTCGCCCGATCGATAAAATGTGGCTTCATCATATTCGGGAATTTCCTGCTGAAGTCCGTCGCCGTTTGAAAGGATATGATTGCGATCGAGCGTATTTTCAAGTCGCTTGCAAATATAAGCAAGCTTGAGGCGATATGGTTCTTGGCGAAAGCGGATGGATAAACGATCGTACACATCCGGCATTCGCTGTTGATCCTGTTCTAATGATTCGAGCAAATCCGGTAGCACATCGCTCCAATGCAGCGACAGACTCAGCAAGTCACTCAGCGACTGAATTGATTGAACATAGCGCTCCAGCACCATACGTCTTTGATAACAGGCAGTTTGCCAAGTGACTTGCGGTGTAACCGAGGGATTGCCATCGCGATCGGCTCCCACCCAAGAGCCAAACTGACAGAAATTGCGGCGCGGCATCTGCATTTTGGGGAACGAGCCGTGAACCGCCTCTTCTAATCGCTGATACAGATGCGGAATCGCGTCGAAAATCACTTCTCGGAAGTAATGCAGCGCGTGATCCACTTCATCTAAAACCGTGGGCTTAAACTGATGCAGTTCATCGGTGCGCCACCACAGGCGGATTTCTTCGGTGAGCTGATCGCGCAGGGCATCGGCTTCCCAAGACGAAGAAAGACCGACCGCTTTCAAGCTGTCTTCGACGCTATCGAGTTGGCGCAGGATCTTGGCGATGCGGCGCTGTTTATCGCGAATCGTGTGGCGCACAATCTCAGTCGGGTGCGCGGTAAAGACCAGCCACACATCGAGCTGATTAATCAAACGCTGAATCTGCTGCGGTGGGACATTTAACTGCTTTAAGCGCGGAAACAACCAGTGAAACGTGCCAATTTCACGCCGAGAAGCCGATTCGTGCAGACTTCTTTCTAAAAAGTCGGCTTCGGGTCGTCCGGCATCTTCCTCGGTGGCATACGCCTGCCGTTCATGTTTCGGATCGGGCTGAGCATGTCCCTCACGCGCCATGCGATATTGCAACTGCTGATCGCGCTGTTCGTAGTGTTGCTCAACGATATTGATCAACTGAAAGTAGAGCGCGAAAGCGCGCGCCGCCCGAATCGCCTCATTTAGATCGAGCTTTTCCACGACCTGCAGCACTTCAGACCCGGTAAAGGTCGTCGCTTGTCCCTCTGGAGAACACATCTGCCGCAGTTGATTCAACAGATCGACCAGTTCTTGCCCGCACTCTTGGCGCAACACCGCTTCCCAAAGGTCTTCAACAATCTTGAGTCGATGACGCAGAAATAAATCAGACATCAGCGTGGTGACATCTTCAGAGGTCGCTGTGGTGATGCTGGCTGAAAATTCGTCAGAAGAGGGTCGGGTCGAACTCATACAGTATTCCAGAGGGGTTCAACAATTTTAGGAGAGAAGGGTAAGCTTGGGGAGACGATCGCTCACGAATTTGGCGGGAAATCCAAATGGGGAAGTCGATCGCCCCGAAATAGTTCTTCGCTCATCGTGCCGAGTTCTTGAAGGGTTTGCGCGATCGCGTGTCCTCCAATCAAAGCGACCAAAACGGGAATCGTCGCAACACTTAAGGCGACATCAGGATCAACAAAAGAATCAATAAAGCCGAAAATGTGATCGAAGTCAGAGTTCATTAGATTGTAGATTCCAACGCGAAGTAAACCAGTGTCTAGAGTAACAGTCTAAACGGTGCATCATTTCTCCAGGTGTTTCTAAAGCGATAAAGTCTCGAATTCAGCCGGATCTTGGATCTGAAAAGCTAGCCAGCAACGCGCGGACGGAGCCGCAGCACTTTAGAGTTATCGAGTAGAGTCTGAAAAAAATGCGTCGATCGAACAGTTTGTGCTTACCATAGCTAAAAAAAGTGTATCAAAATCAAAAGTTAAGCTTAAATGCTGCAAGGTCGGATCGAGGGCAAAAAACTTAGACCATGAATCAAGCGAGCTTTGATTCGTGGTGTGCCGCTGAGTGTTGAACATCATACAGGGAAGCAGAATTCGGATGGGGAATCGATCGCCGTATACAGTCTCTTCGTCACCCAGAGCCGTTGGATCACGGTTGCCGTTGCTGCCGTGGCTCTACCGTGTGATCGGCATTCCTAAGATTCAGCTACAAGTGCGGCTCCGCGGAAATAATCTCTATATCCTAGCGGAAGGGCGCAACTGTCCGGATCGATCACTGATGTTTGAACACCTGGTTCGGGCACTGGCAAAAACCGAGATCGAAACGCTTCTACCGCCTTCGCAGCCGAAAGTTTATCAGGTGATTCTTTACGGTCGTCGCGCTGGAGAACCGCGCCCAGAGTGGGCAGAGGTGATCCACGTTGCCCAGATCGATCGCTATTTAGAGGATCTACAAGGCGCGAAAACCGAGAGTGAAACGACGGTC
The DNA here is from genome assembly GCA_014695195.1 of Cyanobacteria bacterium FACHB-DQ100. Classification (NCBI taxonomy): domain Bacteria; kingdom Bacillati; phylum Cyanobacteriota; species Cyanobacteria bacterium FACHB-DQ100. The sequence goes on from JACJNW010000021.1 coordinate 51,162, forward strand.
GCAATCGAGCTTGCCAATTTGGGCCTGGCAAAGCGCGGCAGACCGGATGCGATCGCGCGTTATTTGAGCGAAGCATTAGCTGCGTTAGGCGTTGCGGTGCGTGCCAGCGTCAAATCGGCAGCGCTGCCCGAAGAACCCGAACTGCCTCAAATGGCAAATCTAGCCTCGGTCTTGAGCAGTACGGCTTCACTGACACCGCAAGCGCTGCTGAATCGTCTGTGGGTCGTCTGCGAATCGGTCTACAGTCCCGACACATCGCTGCTGAGTGAAACAATCGCCCAAAAGCTGCGGGACTTAGAACTGGATGGATTTCGCGATGCGATCGTCTTTAGCCGCGTTCGGGGAGAAGCGGAGCCAGAATGGGTGCTGCGGGTCGATCTGACTCCACCCCAGGAAATGCTGCAGGACTGGGCACGTTGGGGCGATGTCGAAGCGCTGACGCGCTTGATGAATAGTGCCGTGCGGGATCAAGGGGTAGACCTATCTGCCACCTTGATGGACAAGACGCTGCACGTGACGGCTCAACGTCTGAATGCCCCCGAAAAAGAGCGAATTTTCGCCGCGATCGCACCGCTGATCGACACGATCGCGCCGCAAGGCATTCGAGCGATGGCAGTTTACGGACTGAGCGGCACGCCCAATCCGATGCCGCACTTGTCGATTCCCGATGCGCCGGTTTGGGTGCAGTGGATGGATTTACCCGCCGCAGAGCATCCCGCTTTGTCTGAATCGACGCGCCTCCTTGCCCAAGAGGGCGACTTGAGCGCGATCGCGTTTTTGCTGACTCGCTTGCTCAATCCGCATCTCGATACGCAGTTAGCCACAGGCGGAATTCGGCTGCAAATCCGACAGAAAGAAGATTTGCTGCACATTATGACCGATGCACCCATTTGCCCGTCGCAGAGTCAAGTGGGCGCAAAAGTCGTGAAATTTATTCGGGCATTAAAGCTGCCGGATGTGCAAGGCGTGCGAGTTTATGGGCGACGATCGGGACAAAAGCGCCCCCTGTGGAGCTACGGCGCTGATTTTGCCTCTCGCGATCTCAATAGCACCCGTCGGACACGATCGACCCCCGAAGCGACTCCAGAATTTGCGACTTCGGATGCGTATGTGGGCGACCTGCTAACTAGAGAACCCGGAGCGCTCACGGTTCCAGAGTATGAAGATGTCGAGCCAACGCTCTGGGAGCAAGTGGCTGAGGCAATTCAGGGGGGAATGGCGCGGACTCGACTGTTTACGATCGAATCCGAAACCGCACCAAATACCGCTCGCGCTGCCCATACGTCTGCTCCGAATGACGCAAGAGTGGCGATCGTCTGGGCAGTCTTAGGGATTTTGCTGACAGTTCAAGCGGATTGGCTGCTGGGGCAATGGGTCAAACCGCTGATTGCCGCGAAACCGACTCCGAGCGCTTCGCCTGCTCCTTTGCCACCAGAGCAACTGACGTTACCGCAATTGTCTCTGCAAAAATCCGCAGGATTTGATACCCTTGGTTCCGGCTTTACGCAATCGACCCAGACGTTACTGACACCCGGATCAGGCTCAACAGCGCTTTTAGCCTCGCCGTTGAAGCCGAAAGCTGCGATCGATACCTCGCGATCGCCGTATCCTACGTTCAATGCTCCGCAAATCGATGAAAAGTTCGTGTTGTATCGGCAGTACGTCGCGCAGTATGGTGCGCCTGACGTGCTGATTGTTGGAAGTTCAAGAGCAATGCGCGGGGTTGATCCAGTTGCACTAGAACAGGCTCTTGCAACTCAGGGCTATTCTGGAATGCGAGTGTTTAACTTTGGCATCAATGGCGCAACGATTCAGGTTGTAGATCTAGTTGTACGGCGATTGTTGGCATCGGAAAAACAGCCGAAACTGATTTTGTTTGCCGATGGGCTGCGGGCATTTAACGAGGGGCGACCCGATGCGACGTATAACGCGATCGTGTCCTCTCCGGGCTATCGCAAGCTGCCCGAAGTTGCAAGCGATGCGGCTCCCAGTCCCACGCAAGCCTTCACAAAACCTCTAGAGACGATCGTTCGCACTCCTACCACGGTTGCCGATCGCTATCAATCTTTTAATGACCAACTTTTACAGCAAACGGGTCAGCTTTCGACGATTTGGAGTCAACGCGATAAGCTGCAAACCCTGATTAAGCGCAGTTTATCGTTTAGTTTTAGCCCGATCGCGACTTCAGAAGCTGATCCAGAATCGACGATCGTTCAAGATGGACAAGGCTTGATCGATATCAATGGCTTTTTGCCGATTTCTTTGCGCTTTAATCCAGTCACGTACTATCAAAAATACGCCAGAGTTCCGGGAGAAAGCGATGCGGACTACGCCAATTTCAACTTAGACGGCGCACAAACTCAGGCATTGCGATCGCTAGCGCAGTACACCAAGTCACAGGACATTCCTTTGGTTGTGATTAATTTGCCGCTGACTGAGAACTATCTCGATTCCTATCGACGTGAGCGAGAACAGCAGTTTCAGCAATATCTGATGCGAATGTCTGGGGAACTTGGCTTTACGTATCGCGATCTGCTTGAGAATTGGAAGAATACACCTGACTTCTTCTCTGATCCAAGCCACCTCAATCGTTACGGTGCTCATGCTGTTTCGACGCATCTTGCGAAAGATCCGCTCATTCCCTGGAGGAAACGCTAGGCATGAGCGGAAAGTTCTGACTTTGTTTAGCGCTTCTGGCGTGAGGCAAGCGCTAAAAAGCCGTCGAACTGAACTTGATCGCCAGTAATCGTACTCGCACCGCTAATGCTGCGAATGCTGGCTAATGTATCTTGCACTTGCGTTAAAAATGGATTTCCCGCCATCGATCGACCCATGAACGCGGGTAACACTCCATTGTTCACAAACGCCATGAATGCGCCTTGATTCACATAGAAATAGCCCAAATTCGCATTGGGAAAGGGCGCGATCGCAGCCTGGAAATTCGCGCTTTGGGTGAGATTCCGTTGTGGCTTCGGGTTAAATTCACTCATAGAACCGCCCCCGAACAGCATGATTAGCGTGTTGTCATCTGTCCAACCGTGACTAAATAAGTTCAATGATCGACCGTTAGCAACGGCTCCATAGTTAGCGAAGGGCTGTCCAGCAATCTCGCCTTGCTGTACCAAGGGCTTGCCGAGTCGGGGTGTGATAAATGTATTGAATTTTTTCAGGGCTGCTTCAGCCGCCGGACGATCGCTCGTTTGCATCATCATTCCCATCGCAATATCCAAGTTGGGAGACATCGCTGGAATGAAGCCTTTGCTCGTCGGGTAAGCAAATAGAACATATTCACCGTTCATCCAGGGGAGAACATCACGATCGTCCACCCCAATAAAACTTTGCAGCGTTTGTCGCACTTGGTCTAGGCTTTTTTTCCAAGTGGGTTGAGTTTCTAGCGCGGTTGTCAGAACACGCCAGTAAACGGCTAGATTTTGACTGTTTGACATCATGTAATTGACTTCGGGCAGTCGCTCTAGAATCTGATTGCGCGTGATGAGCGAGGATCGCAAGTCTTCTGGAACAGCTTGTTTAAGGTTGACGGCAAGTTGCAGGCGCATTCCAGTCGGTTCTGCCCAGACATACCCCTCAGCAGTGTCGTAAAACTGCGAGAGCGGATCAATCTGATTGGGATCGAACGCTGGCGGTACGGGGCTATTTGGATTGATTTTGCGAAGCTCTTCGAGTTGGGCTTGACTGATTTGAGTGATCGCTTTGATGGCTTCGGTGTACTTGCCATATAGGGTCGCGATCGCCCGACTCGATTTCGGATTGTTGGCAATGCGCTGAAACTTGGGATGATCTACCAATTTGCTCTGAGCATCGAGCATCTCTTGAATGGCTGCGGCAGAATCCGAACTGACGAAATAACCGGGGAGAACCGCGATCGCCACCTTGGGAACTTCAAACGCATCAGGTGGAGCAAGTTTGAGATCCTGGTTAGGTTTAGAAGGGGTAAAGTAAATCGGCTTTTCCGGTTCAAACTCTAGAATGGTTGCACCTTTGTACTGAATTTCTTTCGGTGCTTTGGTGCGAGAAGCCTTGATGCGATCGACATACTGATTTAATGCCGCCTGATCTTTAACTGACGAAACCATCAAAACGCTCTTTGCTGACAGTAACGCCACGCCAAACTGATCCCCCAACCACGGCTGGACATCCTTAGCAAAACTCATTCCTGCTTCAGCCGGATAAAAGATTCCTCCCGGAAACGCTAGATCAGTTGGAAATAGATTGAACTGGCTCAATTGTTGCCAGCGATCGTCTTGGGTATTGATCATCACAACGCCCAATGTTTCTACTGGTAGAATCCCAGCAATCGAGGTCGATTGTGTGAGCGGCGCAGCAACCGGCGCAGGTTGAGCAAACACTTTCGATGGCGCGATCGGTAGCTCCGGCGCAGCAACCAGATTGAGAGCAGCAAGCATCGTAAACAAAGAACGTTTTAGCAACATAATCGGTGGGATTAACGTAATAATTAAAATCCTGCCTGAGAGGCTAGGATCACTAAGATCGTTGAGTAATCTTTACATTAGGGTTCCCAAACACCCGACCTCATCCTGCTGCGAACACTGGGAGAAACCATTTTGACGACTCTTGAGACATTTGAAATTGAAACCGCAGAAACGCTGGTCAGATTAGCAGTCTTGCTAATTTTTGTGGTCGCTGTTGCGTTCTTTGTGGCAGCAGAACTGGCGATCGTGTCTGCCTCAAAAGGCGAAATCGACTCGCTCGCCCGTCAAAGCGATCGCCCTGGAACTCAAAAAGCCGCTCAACTGGTTCAGAAGGCGCAAAACAATCTCGGACAGTATCTCTCTGTAACGCAAACTGGAACGACGGCTGGAAGCCTCTTACTTGGATGGTTAGGAGAAGGCGCAACCGTTCATTGGATTGAACCCTGGATCAGTCTGCTGCCGATCGGACATCTTTCTGTGATGATTACAACGCATACGATCGCAACCACGATCGCGTTTCTGATTGTGACTTATGTTGAAATCGTATTAGGTGAACTGGTACCAAAAGTATTGGCGGCTCATGCTCCAGAAAAAACTGCGCTGTTGCTAATTCGTCCGCTTCAGATTTGCTCTTATTTATTTTTTCCAGCTTTGGTCATTCTCAATGCAACGGTACGATTGTTAACTGGACGGATTACCAATCGCGATCGCATTACCGAAGATGAATTTATTCGTAAAGATGAGTATTCTGTGCTGTTAGCTGGAACGGCTGATCTCACAATCGTCAATCAACAATTGCATCTCAGCTTGCCTGCGAGTGATGCCTATCGAACGGTGGCAGGGTTTATGATTCATCACTTAAATCGAGTTCCGGCAACGGGAGATCGACTCCAGTGGGGTGAATTGGAGTTTGAAGCCACCCGCGTGGTAGAAAATCAAATAGAAACGCTTTTATTGCGTCAGGTGACCCGCCCCCTAGAAGGTACACCCGAAAAAACCCTAGCCGCTAGTTCTTATGAGTGAAACAATCAATTCTGGTGTCGTGTTTTACGATCGCACCCCCTGGGGACGCATCACGGTGTCAGATACCGATCGTCTCAATTTTCTCCACAATCAAAGCACTAATACTTTCAAACTCAGAAAGCCGGGTGAAGGCTGTGATACGGTTTTTCTCACCTCGACGGCAAGAACGATCGATCTCGTAACCGCTTACATTCTCGAAGATTCCGTTTTACTGCTGGTTTCACCGGGAATGAGCGAGAAAATTATGGCGTTCCTCGATCGCTATATCTTCTTCGCAGACAAGGTGAAGCTCACCGATGTGACTGAACAAACCGCAGCGTTTAGCCTGCTGGGTGCAAAAAGTCATGACATCGTAAAAGCACTGGGCGCAGAGGATTTAATCAATCAGCCTTATGGAACGCATTGCCTCGTTGATCAGATTCGGATTGCCGTCGGTAGTGGTTTGGCAACCGAGGGCTATACCTTAATCTGCGATCGTAGTCTCAACCTGAAGCAAAAACTAATTGACCTTGGCGTAACCGAAATCGATGATTCTGCCTGGAACACGCTCCGGATCGAACAAGGTCGCCCGCTGCCTGGAACTGAACTCACCGAGGATTACAATCCGCTTGAAGCGGGACTCTGGCACACGATTTCTTTTAACAAAGGCTGTTATATCGGACAAGAAACGATCGCCCGTCTTGACACTTACAACGGCGTGAAACAACAGCTTTGGGGAGTGAAGCTCAATCAACCGGTAGAACCGGGAACCCCCGTCAGGATTGAGGATGAAAAAGTGGGCATCGTTACAAGCGTTACAGGGTCGATCGGGCTTGCGTACATCCGCACAAAAGCAGGCGGTGCAGGCTTAAACGTCGATTTAGGTGAAATTATTGACCTTCCCTATTTGACTCGTGAGAAGCAGGCTTAACTGCTCCTCACTCAGTCGAGATCACGCTTTCTTATTCACCCGAATTGCCACAACGCTACTTGCGAAGTTGTAAGTCGGCCCATCAAGCTCGATTAGCGTTCCCACTTTGACTTTTTCGCCACCCAGCACAGGCGTTCCATCTACCACTGGAACTTCATTTGTCAGCGTCAGCAGCATATCGGTCGTCAACGCCAGCTCCGGACGAGGATCAGGGAATACCTTCAGCGTACCGTCAGGCTGTGGAGTGGCAACGGTACGCGGTAAAAACCGAATCTGCTTCAAGGTTGCCGTTCCTGAAGGCTGCTTTCGCACCAGAATATTCGTCGTCTCGCCAGGCTTGACAAAACTCTTCGGATCACTGGCACCTAATCCGCGCACCATTACATCCACCTCGACAGGCTGACGTGCCCCTTGCGCCACTGACCCCGATGCCCCTGGAAAAATAAAGATTCCGAACACCACCAGCAGCAGAACGATCGCCGCACCCACATCTAGGATGCTGACTTTACCAAAGAGCCGACCTTGGGAATCCACAATAGCCATAATAATGCTTAGTCTAGATGTCGTCTGCGTTGCCCCTGCTTAAAATCAAACACAATCAACGCCAGTCAAGATTAGCACGACTCCGTGAAGCGATCGAGCAAAATTCTAGTTCTCCCGCAACTAAATTTGATCGAATTGCGTCTTGACCAAAATGTTGACCAAAGCGCCTCACGCATTTTTTCTACCGCTCTATGATTACAAAAACTTTGCGTCGCCGTTGGCTGTATCCAGTCTTATCGATCGCCATGGCTACCGGAATTTTCTTCGGTCAGCCGCTGATTGCTCAAGCTATCTCCTGGGGAGATTTGCTCCGGGGGGGAGTCCAGATTTTTCAAGGCGTCCAGCTTTCCCGCCTCAGCGATAACCAAGAAGCCGAACTCGGTCGCCAAATTAACGACGAACTTACCCGCTCTCAAGTCAGAATTGTGAGCGATCGCGCCTTAACTGCTTATGTCAATGAGATCGGTCAACGGCTCGCAGCCAGTAGCGATCGACCCAATATTCGCTATACGTTCCAAGTCGTCGATCAAAACAGCATTAATGCGTTTGCCACCATGGGCGGTTATGTCTACGTGCACCGAGGGCTATTAAACGCGGCAGACAATGAAGCTCAACTCGCCAGCGTCATCAGTCATGAAATTGGGCATATTACCGGAAAACACGCTCTAAACCAAATGCGTCAGGCGGCTGTTCAACAGGGATTACTCGCAGCCGGGGGACTCGATCGCAGCACAGCCGTGAATCTCGGTGTTCAGCTTGCTCTACGCTTACCCAATAACCGCCGCGATGAGTACGATGCGGATGCACGCGGATTACGCACCTTTAGCCGTGCGGGATATGCTCAATCCGAAATGGTCGCCTTTATGCGAAAACTGCTTAGATCAGCTTCGCCTCCCACCTTTCTTGCCAATCACCCTGCGACTTCCGATCGCATTACCCGTCTGCAACAACTGATTAGTGCTAGCCCCAGTCCCGGACGTGCGGGAACGGATGCTGCCAGCTATCGATCGCGCCTCCGCTAAAACCAAAGAACTCGGAGCGATAGAACGCTTCGAGTTTCATTGAATCTAAACTTATAGCCTTAATGCCTGTTGTCGCCCGCGTTTTCGAGGTTCAACAGGCATCACAATTTCATCCAACATTAAAGTCCGCACCTGATTCGTGTAGACGTTGACCTGATACACTCGCTGAGCATCAATCTCTAACGCGGTCAGCCACCCGCTTTTTGGATGGTATGCGCCGGTGTCGATGTCGATCCAACCTTGTCCACAGGCAACTGCGCCCGGTACAACTCCCTGAAACGTAAACGTGATCGTGTGCCCAGTAATAATTGTTTTATCGGGAAAATAGGGCTGTCTCGAACTATGGAACTCATCCCGAATCCAGCAAAACTCTGAATGCCCTTGCTGCTCGATCGGGAGATCAGGATTAACGCCCGCATGAACCAACCAAACATCTCCTAAGTCTAAATAGGTTGGCAAGGTGCGAATCCACTTAACGTGTTCAGCGAGCAGATCCATTGCGTTATAGCTCGAAACCGTCGCTCGTCCCCCACTTTGTAACCATGCTTGAAGTGCAGGCGGATAAACTTGTTCATTCGGAAACGCTTCGAGCAGCAGATGCTCGTGATTGCCGAGCAGCGATTGATAGGAGCTATTTTTGACAAATTCAATCACCTCGCAGCTTTGGGGGCCGCGATCGATTAAATCTCCGAGAAAATAGACCTGATCTTGCGATCCAGGCGCGATCGCGTCGAGCAAGTTCATCATCCCTTCGTAGTGACCATGCACATCTCCAATCACAATTCGACGGGTGGGTTGCTGACTCATGCGATCGTCCTTCGGAAACACTTAAGACTAGAAATTAGACACTGAAATACGAGAACAGTGGCTTGAGTATATGCCACAATTATGAGCCGTCCACCCCAGAGATGAACGATACTCATAAAATCCTCATGTTTTCTAGGATGCTATCCTCTTGCCTCTATGTTGCATCAGAGTTGCATCAGAAATTTGTTGATCGTAAAGTCGGTGCCCAAGCGGATGAGAAAGCACGGCAATATTGGGAAGGAACGTCCTAGCCTTTTTATCTCCCCAGCGCTTTGAGAAATTGCTGAAAGCCGGCAAATAGTCCAGGCTTTGTGGCTTGTCCCAAGACTCCTGCAAAGATTTCGTCCAGTCTTTCGGAGTCTGGCCGCTCTTGCTCTTCAGCAATCAGTTGATACTCGCCGTCGGGAGCATACCAGACTTGCCAAGGAGATGGGTAACAGCGCAAAATTGCCGATTGATCATCGAGCGGGCGCAAATAATAGCAAGGCTCGATCGTATCTAAAAATCGCAGTCTCAATTGTCGTCCCGCATATCCAATCCCGATCATTGCCACATCTTCGAGTCTGGGATTGAGCAAGATCACCGGACGTTCGCCTGCAGCATTACAAATCTGCTCGACGGGATTCACTTCTACCGAACTCGGCGCAACGAAAACATAGAGTTCGTCTTCAGGCTCGACTTGTTCCTCAACTGGAGTAGTTTGACGCGAACCTGCCACATCTAAGCTACGAATTTTAAACGGAACGTCTTGCCAATCTCGCTTTGCCAGCGCTGCAAATCCAGCATCCGTGAAAAATAGCTTTAATCCTTCACCTCGATCGCGAAAAATTGAAATAAATTTCTCTGCGATCGGCATCGCTTTTAGTTCTGGAAACACAAGCTCAACTTGTAAGCGGGTGTATCCTGCTGCAAGTGCAGCTTGTGTCGCGCTTTGGGCTTGAGCGATCGCGTCATCTAAGGTATCTGGCAGTCCAGTCATATCAGGTTGTCTTAAAACAGCAGTATTCCAGCAAGGCTTATCGTACAATGCCTTTATTCTAGAGGAACGACGGCTCATGCTGACTTCGACACGGGAATTGCTGGAAACAGCGCGACGGAATATTTACGCGATCGGCGCGTTCAACGTCTACAACCTCGAAGGAGTCAAGGCAGTGATCAGCGCTGCCGAAGTGAGCCGCAGCCCCGCAATGCTACAACTGCATCCCAGCGCGCTGAAATACGGCAATTCTCCGCTGGTGGCGATGTGCCTGGAAGCAGCAGTGGCGGCGACGGTTCCGATTTCTGTTCATCTTGATCACAGCACTTCGGTTAAAGATATCGATCTCGTTTTACAAGAAGGTGTGCGGTCGATTATGGCGGATGGTTCCCCAATGCCGTATGAGAAAAATCTGGAATTCACCCGCGACATGACCCGATTGGCGCACTCCTACAGCGCGATCGTCGAAGCCGAAATCGGACGAATCAGTGGCACCGAAGATGGATTAACGATCGCCGAAAAAGAAGCGAAAATGACCGACCCACAGCAAGCGGTTGAGTTTGTACAAGCGACAAACGTTGACGCGCTGGCGGTGACGATCGGCAATGTTCACGGCGAGTATAAAAGCCCCCCTCGTCTAGATTTTCCCCGGTTGGAGCGCATTCGCAATTTATTAGACATCCCGCTGGTTCTGCATGGCGCATCGGGCTTACCTGCGGAAATGATTGCCCAATCGCTTCAACTCGGTGTCTGTAAGTTCAATGTCAATACCGAAGTGAGACAAGCTTATATGCAGGCATTAAAAGATGAAATTTGCGGTCAGGGCGACAAGGATTTATTAGAGGTGACTAGAGAAGCGATCGCGGCAATGCAAGAGGTGATCATTGATAAATTAGAGCTTTTCGGCTCTGTTGGCAAAGCTCACTTGCATGAAACGCCTTACGCTACCGTTTTAGCCGCTGCTGCACACCGAAACTAGCCTGTAGCAAAATGAGCAGAGGCGATCTAACCGCTTTTTGGATCTATTGGATCTAATCGCTTCTTGAATGACTGACAATCAGCGCAATTAACTGATCAACGATGCGATCGCGGGACAAATCAATCCAAGTTTCACCATGCAGCATTTTTTGCAAAATTACCCAAGATACCAGCGAGCCAAAGAAGATTTGGGCGATCGCTTCCGGGTCGTCAATCTTTAATTCTGGATGATGCCGGAAGTATTCACAAAGTAGTTTCTTACCGCGTTGTGCCACCGTTTCAACAAATAGCGTTGCTAGCTCTGGAAATCGCTCTGATTCACCAATGACAATCCGCAGGAGCGAGACATACTGACTGTTATCCACCACTTGCGTAAAGTAGATTTCTGCTAATTTCCGCAGCAGCGTTTCAGGGTCAATCTGGTGCGGATCAAGTTGAAATACCACCTCGAATCGGGTGAGCGTTTCGCCTTCAATTAATGACCGGAACAAACCTTCCTTGTCCTGGAAGTGGCTATAAATTGTTTGTTTGGAAACACCTGCTTCAGCAGCAATGCGATCCATACTGGTTCCTGCATAGCCCGATCGCAAAAACACAGCCATTGCACCTTTGAGAATCTGATTCCGTTTTGCAGATTGGCGTTCACTCGTCACTGGCATTGGTTAACTTTTTCAACGGATAATCGTTTAATCATACTAGACCGTCTAGTATGATGTGTATTCTGCAAATAGAACTTTGCACTCAGAATCTTGCCTTGTCTTATGACTCAGATACTTCCCCAGCCAGCGAATCAAGCTCCGAGTGCGCCGACGACAAAGCCCTCTCGACGATCGAAGAAAATGCTGATCCTTCCGGGGTTGATTGCGATCGCAGGGATTGGCTTTGCAACCTGGCGATTGATGCCGCAACCTGAAGCGACGACTTTGCCGCTGAGTGGACGGATTGAGGCAGACGAAACTGAGATTGGGGCGAAAACGGCGGGGCGCGTGACGGCGGTGAAGTTCCGCGAAGGCGATGAAGTGCAGAAAAATCAGGTGGTGGCACAGCTCACCGATGAGGAAGTGAATGAGCAATTAAGCGCCGCTGCCGCGCAAGTGGCAGCAGCGCGGCAGGAAGAGCAACAAGCTCGATTAGACATTGCTGTGGCAGAAAGCAAGATTCAAGAAGCGCAATTAAATCTGCAACAGTCCCAAGGCGATGCGCGGGGACGAATTAATCAGGCATCTTCGACTGTAGCAGCAGCGCGAGCGCAGTTAGCGCAAGCAAACGCCAATGTCAAACAGGCACAAGCCCAGTTGAAAGAAGCCCGATCGAGAGCGAGTCTTGCCGTTAAAGATCGCGATCGTTTTGCTCAGTTAGTCACGCAAGGAGCGATCAACAAACAACAGTTTGACCAAGCCCAAACGAATGTTGAAACAGCTCAGGCTGCGGTAGATACGGCACTGGCAACCCTACAAGCGCGTCAAGAAGCAGTGACGGCTGCAAGCGAACAATTGAGCGCGGCTCAAGGTGGATTTACTCAAACCCAAAGCACCGGATTAAATCCCGACATTCGTAGCGCTCAGCTAGCTGGACTCGAACAACAACGCGATCAATCGCGATCGCGATTAATCGCAGCCCAAGCGAAAGTGAGAAATGCGTTAGCCAATCAGCAGCAAATTCAAAGACGATTAGATTCGTTTGTCGTGAGAAGTCCGATTCATGGCGTTGTGACCGCTCGACCTATTGAACCTGGGGCTGTTGTGGCTACCGGAAAAACATTGTTGACCGTAATTGACTTGAATACGGTTTATCTGCGCGGCTACATTCCGCAAGGTGACATCGGTAAAGTGCGGGTGGGTCAACGCGCTCAGGTGTTTCTTGACTCGAACCCGAAGCAGCCATTGAGCGCGAGAGTTGCGGCGATCGATCCAAAAGCTTCTTTCACACCAGAGAACATTTATTTCCGCGACGATCGGGTCAAACAAGTATTTGGGGTGAAGATTACGATCGATGATCCGAGGGGATATGCCAAGCCCGGAATGCCTGCGGATGGGGAAATTATGCTTAAGGAGTAGACATGACTTCAGCCCTTGAACTCACTCCAAATGTTTCTTACAGCGCAACAGATTCGATCATTCGAGTGCATCAGTTGCATAAACATTACGGGCGGATTGCTGCGGTTCGTGGAATTGATTTTAGTGTAGCTCCCGGTGAGTTATTTGGCTTGATTGGCCCTGATGGAGCAGGCAAAACAACGACCTTTCACATCCTTAGTGGCATTATGGAAGCGACAGCCGGGGAAGTTCAAGTTCTGGGCTTGCCTGCACGGGATGCTCGATTGCAGATTGGTTATCTCACCCAGCAATTTTCGTTGTACTTAGATTTGAGCATCAATGAGAACTTACAGTATGTTGCAGGGTTGCGAGAAGTCCCGGAGCCATTATTTCAAGAGCGACGCGCTAAGTATCTCAAGTTGATGAGCTTGGATCAATTTGGCGATCGTCTGGCTGGACAGTTATCCGGTGGCATGAAACAAAAGCTTGCACTCTGTGGCGCACTGGTTTCACAGCCGAAAGTTTTATTGTTAGATGAACCGACAACCGGAGTTGATCCAGTCTCCCGGCGGGAGTTTTGGGATGTGTTAGCGGCATTAACCGCAGAAGGCGTGACGATTGTGGTTGCAACGCCCTATCTCGATGAAGCAGAACGCTGTAATCGGGTGGCATTGATGTATGACGGAATAATTCAACAAATTGGAACGCCGGCTCAACTGCGCCACGGTTTAGGCTTACATCGTATCGAAGTTCATACGCCCCAGCTTGAAATCGCTGAACAAGCCCTAAGCGAGAGTGCTGCCATTACAGATGTGCAGACATTTGGCGATCGTTTAGATGTGTTAGCGGCTGATCCGGATGCCGGAGAACGAGAAATTCGATCTAGGTTTTGCGATCAGCATCTCAGCTTAACTTCACTACGAGCCGCAGAGCCAACGTTAGAGAATGTCTTTGTTACTAGACTCAGACAGCAAGGATCAGCCCCACAGATTTTAGAGTTTCCGCGTGGGCGATCGAGCCGCAAGTCCTCGGAAGACGTTGCTATCTATGCTCGGAATCTAAATCGAGTGTTCGGAATATTCCAAGCGGTTAAAAATGTCGATGTGGAAGTTCGCTACGGTGAAATTTTCGGCTTGCTTGGAGCAAATGGAGCCGGAAAAACCACAACCATCAAAATGCTTTGTGGATTGTTACCCGCAAGTTCTGGAGAGATTGCATTGGGTGGAGAACGCGGCAATCTTCGCAGTAGCGATCTCAGAAAGCGAATTGGCTACATGAGTCAGAAATTCACGCTGTACGATGACTTATCGATCGTGCAGAACCTGCAATTTTATAGCGGTGTGTATGGCGTTCCACGCAAGCTGCGCCGCGAGAAGATTGATTGGGTGTTAGCGACTTGCGGACTTGAAGGACAGGAAAATATGCTTACGGGACAGCTACCTGGAGGCTGGAAACAGCGCGTTGCCTTCGGAGCTTCTGTGTTGCACGAACCCGATATCCTATTCCTGGATGAACCCACCTCCGGCGTTGATCCATTAGCACGGCGGCAATTCTGGCGATTGATCAATGACTTTGCTCGAAATGGAACTGCAATTCTAGTCACAACACACTATCTCGAAGAAGCAGAACAATGTAATCGCATGAGCTTTATGGTGGCAGGTGAAACTGTCTTAGAAGGTTCACCGAGTCAAATCAAAGCGGCACAGCCCGGACAGTTAATCGAAGTTGTGCTGAATCAAACTCAAGCCGCATCGAACCTGCTGAAACAACAGATGGAGAGTTGGCGCGTGTCTATTTTTGCCGATCGCTTGCACGTGGTCATTGATCATCCCGAAGAAATCGAACAGCTACGATCGCGCCTCATCGCCGCCAACCTATCCCCTATCTCGCTACTCCCCATCCCCTACTCACTCGAAGATGCCTTTATCGGAGTCGTTCAACGCGCCCAACTATGAAACGCATTCTTGCTCAATGTAAAAAAGAACTGGCTCAGTTTCGCCGCGATCGTCTCACTCTAGCGCTGGCGTTCATTTTGCCAACGATGACCCTGTTTATCTTTGGGTTTGCGATTCGACTTGAAGCCAAGAACATTGTGTTGATAGTACAAGACTTCGATCGCAGCAACTTAAGCCAAGCCTACACAGAGCGACTGTATGCGACCAATCAATTCGTTCCGGTGCAGTGGAACGGGCTTGATCCGGTTCGAGATGGCATCGATCGAGGACTTGCTAAAGCTGCGGTGATTATTCCGTCAAAGTTTAGTAGTGATGTTCAAGCAGGGCGAACCAGTACCGTACAAGTGCTGATTGATGGAACCGATGTGAACAATGCGCGAGTGATTAAAAACAGTATTCAAGCCTTTACTAAGGTGTTTATTCAAGATCAGAACTTGGCGCAGTCACAGCCGAAGATTCTTCCTCGGATTCGACTGTGGTTTAATCCGGGTCGGCAAGAGTCGCTTTACATTGTTCCCGGTGTCTTTGGGGTGATTCTGGCAATCTATCCCAGTCTACTCGCTGCTCTGGCAATGTCCCGTGAGAAAGAACAAGGCACAATCTTGCAAACCTATGCTTCTAGCATCAGTGCGGCTGAATTATTGCTAGGAAAATGTCTAGCTTATTTTATCGTTGGCATCGGTCAGGCGTTGTTTGTAATTGGCTTGGGGTGCGCGGTTTGGCGACTTGGATTTGCGGGTGATCCGACCCCTTTGTTTGTTGGAGGTGCAATCTTTCTGATTGCTAGTGTGATGTTTGGATTGTTTATCGGAGTCAGAGCGAACAATCGATCGGTGGCAGTGCAAGGTGTAGCAACAGCAGGATTTTTACTCGCGTTATTGTTGTCAGGATTTATTTACCCACTGCATAACATTCCTTTTCCGCTATCGCTGGTGACCAACATTGTTCCGGCTCGGTACTTTATTGAAATTTCTCGTGATGCCTTTGTTCGAGGAACAGGTTGGTCTGGTGTTTGGCTCGCTCCCTTGCTGCTCGCAGTGCTTGCTTTTGTCTTGTTTAGTCTTTCCCGCCGCATTCTCGGCCGGATGCAACTTCCTGGGTAATTGATATGAATCTCTTTCGACGTTTCTTAGAAAGCCGTTTCTTTGTGCTTGCAGTCAAGGAAATTAGTCAGATTCTACGGAATAAACAACTGATCTTCTTGCTGGTGTTCCCACCAACCATACAACTGCTAATTTTCGGATTTGCACTGAGTCCGAATGTGGAGCATATCAAACTCGGCGTGATGGATTACTCGAACACACCGATGAGCCGCGAACTTACCGCAGCAATGACGGCGAACGGGGTCTTTGATGTGAAGTCAAGAACGATCGACGAAACCGACCTAAGCAATCAAGTGAGACGCGGCGATGTCACGGCAGGGTTAGTGATTCCGACGGATTTTAATCGATCGCTCCACAGCGATCGACCGGCTGAAGTTCAAGTCCTGATTGATGCGGTCGATGCCAACACTGCAGGAATCGCCAGTGGCTACGCCACTCAGATCATCAATCAGTTTGGGCGGCAATTTACGCCTGAAGCTGTGCCTCCGATTCAAACTGAAGCCACGATTCTCTACAATCCGGGTCTTGTTTCCAGTTGGTTTATCGTTCCGGGTGTGATTGGGTTAGTGTTGAATTTAGGTAGTTCGCTTGTGTCTACATCTGCTGTAGTGCGCGAGAAAGATACGGGAACTTTGGAGCAGCTTCTGATGACCCCGGCGGCAGACTGGGAAATTATCTTAGCGAAAGTGGTTCCGTTGTTTGTTCTGCTGCTGGGTGAAGTGATGTTAGCGCTCTCGGTAGCGCACTTTATCTTTCAAGTGCCATTTCGAGGGAGTCTGCCGCTGTTCTTGTTTTTCTCTGGGCTGTATGCTTGTGTAGGAATTGGAGTTGGCTTTCTGCTAGCAACGATTTCACGCACGCAACAACAAGCCATTCTCACCTCGTTTTTTATCAATCTGCCTTTGATTCAGCTTTCAGGTGCGATCGCACCCGTTGAAAGTATGCCAAAGTTCTTCCAAATCCTGTCGCTTGCGAATCCGTTGCGCCACTATATCAAAATTGCGCGGGGAGTTTTGTTAAAGGGCAATGGGTTAGACGTGTTGTATCCAGAAGCGATCGCGCTATTTTGTTTCGCGATCGCGCTTTTGTATATCAGCACCAGTAAATTTCGTAGCCAGTTGAACTAGCTTGAAAAGCATTTTAGAAGCGCAATCGCACTTTAGATTAAGGATTAAGCGATCGCTCAAACATTCAAGCTTGCGCTTTGCCCAAATACTTCTCTAAGTAGGGTGAAAACACCTCATAAATCAGCGTAAACGGCTTGCCATGATGCCAGAACAAATAATGTCGTCCCCACAACGGAGTCGAATAGCCAAATGCTGCTTCTAATGCAGGCGATCGACCGTAATGTAAGCCTTTAATTTCGCGATACAACTCCAGGCGCGATCGCGATAAATTCGCCCAAACGGGCTGCGACTTATTCTGCAAATACTCGTCAACATGGCTCAATTCCCACCAAGAAGCAGCATAGCCTAAACGCTGACCTGAAGCAGTTTTCAGCCAAATCTGCCGCCGCAAGCGCTCAGCCGGAATTTGTGCGATCGCAGGGGGCGCGTTGTCGGTAGAGAAACCGATCGGAGACATATCCAGCACATCGACTTCGGTTCGCTCCCCGGTGAGAAGCTGCAAATGCCGAGTCGGAGAACCATCGCCCAGCAGCATCATTTGCCAAGCGGGAGAGAGTTTGCTGTGCGGTAAACCCTGCTGAATTTCGAGTTCGCTGGCTTCCCAGATCGGATCGAGACAATGCCAGGTCGTCGGCAGAATCGCGCTGTCGGTGGGTCGAATGATCGCAGTCACGCTGTTTACATAAGTTAACTTTCTCTTATGATAACGCTGCCTGCGCGAACGCGCAGTGCAAACATCGATTCAGACACTCGGATTATGGCGCAGGTGGATCGGCTGAGTTTTGGTATTACAACTTTCCAGCTTGGCACGAAAATATCGAGTCATCGCGATCGACATGGTGGGTTCGGGGAGTGGATTGATTTGCGTTATCCGATTTTTGCGCTACCGGGGCGCAAAGAGCCATTGATTCAGATGGCGCAGACAAATTTTAATCTACTGGGTGTGCGGGAATCGGTTTAAGGGATGAGGGAGCGTTGAGCAACACACATCATCACCAGTGCCCCTTCTGCCGAATCAGGATTAACCCCGCTCAGCCACTGTGCCAAACGAATGTTCCAAGAAGAGCGGCCCCACCTGCCTTGAAGTACATCTGCTCCAGCAGTACGGTTATGCGGAAAGAGCTTGACACTAAATCCTATTGGCTCCAAGATGCTGTAGAAAAACTCAGGTGTCACGCCATCACCTGGACTATGATGAACTTCGGTCGCCACCATCCACTTTTGTTCCTCGCTCGTGGCATGTCCACCGCGCTTTAGCAGGCGATACAATGGTAGGCGAATATTCCACAGCCAGTGCGCGATCGTATTGTTGCTCCACATCGTTTTTTGTAGATCGTGATCAGTGATTAACAATCCACCCGGACGCACGATTCGAGCAGCCTCACGTAACACTTGCCGCATATCATCACAGTGATGCAGCGTTCCATTAATCACAACAATATCGGCAAATTCAGAGATAAAAGGAAGACGTTGAGCATCAGCAAGCACGGGCGTATATCCTAGCTCGGCGGCAATCTTAAGTCCCCCATGAGCAACATCGACCCCAATCAGATGATTTGGCACTCCACAACGATCGCGTAATGCAGCAAACACATTACCCGGACCGCATCCGATGTCTACGATAATCTTATCCTGCCAAGAACCCGTTATCGTAAACCAGCGTTCTTGAAACTCGCGATCACGATGTACCGCGTCTAAATAGTTCTTTGCCCATTCAGGATGTCCAAAATAGTAAGCATTTGCCTCAATGCCAGGGGAAGGATGATCAATTGGGAATGATAAGACTTCATCTTTCCAAGTTGCAAGAGATTGTTGCTCAACCGAGACGAAGGGTTCGAGCGCTGTATGGTTCCGAGTTAACATATCTGAGTTTTCTTGTCAAAGATGGGACAGGACATTGGCTGAAAGCAAGGTTCTTGCGGTAAGGGTTGCTTTGCTGCGATCGTGCGATAGGCAGGAATGAGCTGCTGTGCGATCGCTTGCCAAGAATAGCGGGATTGAGCAAGATGTTGCCCGTTCTTGCCGAGTTTTTCGCGCAGATAAGGCTTCGTTAATAGTTGTTCAATTGCCAAAGCTAAGGATTCAACGGTCTCTTCTACAACCAGTCCCGCATCGGCTGATTCGATTTCTGGGGCAATTTGAATTCCGGGTGTGATCACGACTGGTAATTGAGCATTCAGAGCTTCTGCAACCGCAATTCCGAAGTTCTCAGAAAACGATGGCAACACAAACAAATCTGCGCCCTGTAATAAACAGTCTTTTAGCTTCCCTAATACTAATCCTGGAAATGTGATTTGATCGCTTAAATTTAGCGATTGAGCGATCGTGTGGAGCTTCTTCACATAAGCTGGATCACCATCGCCTGCGAGAATGGCATGAAACGATAAGCCTTGACTTGCTAGATGATGTAATGATTGTAGGAGCAGTTCAGGACGCTTTTTCGGATGTAGACGCGACAAGAATAGAATGATCGGCGTTTCATCGGAAACTTGGTACTTTTGGTGAATCAGCGATCGGGCATCTTCGATTTCAATCAGTGGGCTAACGCCAAGCGGTAAGGTAAGCGTTGGCGTGTCTACACCAAAGTTACGGACATCTTCGACTTCAGATGGCGCAGTGCAGTGAATTGCGGCGGCTCGATCGAGATTGCGACGTTCGATGAGGGCGGTGTAAACTTGCTTTTTCAGGGGGCGTTGTGAGAGTGCCCAAGGAGTAAGCTGTCCCATCGTGCGAACGGTATAGGGAACGCGATGCCAACGCGCGATCGCCGCTGCACAGCTTGGAGCATAGCAAAATAAGTAGTGATTATCTAAAACATCATAGTTCTGGACATTCTGCCATAACCATCGCGTTGCAGCCGGAGAAAAGAGAAACTCTTTGAGTGCTGGGCGTTTGAAGGGCATAAACCAAACTGGAACAGTCGCACCATCTTCTCGAAATTGATAGTCCACTTGCTGGTTCACTGGAACATCTAGCTCAGTTGCGCCATCATGATTGGTAGTCAGAATCTCAGTGTCCACCCCCAATTGCTGCAATGCCCACACCAAATTCATTGCAACCTGTGGTGGCCCCCCCATACTAGGACTTAGCGAGGGAATCACATGCAGAATTTTCATTTCGTTTAACCGGGTTTAGAATTTGTTCACGATCGAGCATCAATCTGATTACCGAATAAGCCCACTTTTGCGAGCGACAATTAGCCCAATTACAGGTAGTATGGCCGTCGTGAGCCAAAACAAACTTCGCATTGTGATTGAGCCAGCAAAAAAACCTAGGGCGTAAACGACCATTGCATAGTCAGACTGTCGCTGCAAGACCAGTCGATTCCACCAGTTTGCCAGCGCCCCCAAGAACAGAGAAGTTGCAATCACTCCCCAATAACCCGCCATCATGTAAGCTTCGCCAATGTATGTCGTAGCAATCGTATAGCCTTCTACACCCGCAATTTCTTCGAGGCTTACACTCAATCCTTCGGGTTTACTCGGTAGAAATACTCTGGGAATCGGTTTGATGATTGACCAAACCAGGATTTCACTACCAAGATAGTTGTGTGCTGAAGGAATTGCATCCGCAACAATACCGAGAGAAGCTAAATTGTAGTCAACTGAGAGCGTCTGTCGAACTGTATCACTGGCATAAACTCGGTTTTCAAGATAGTTTCGCAGTCCAATAGTTCTAAATTCCAGCATGTGGTAGGAGCCATAGGCGGCAATCGAGAATGTCAGCGCAACTGGAATAATCGTGTTAATAAAGGTATAGCGAGGCAAGGTTAGCAAGTAGCCCACAATGAAGGTGGCAAGATACGCCACAAAGACATTACGAGTTCCGCCTGAAAAGCCTTGAAACATCGTTAATGCAAACGCTGCCACCAATAGACTCTGTTGGTACAGAGGGATCAGATGACGACGATTGCACAATACGCCAAACAGGGGTGGAATCGCATATCGCAGCAAGCCTAGCTCAATGATCAAGCTGCTTGCGCCTCCTAGCCTTGCTCGCGTCCAAGGTTCGCTAAATCGCGCTCCCATCATCGCATTGATCATTTTAATGATGTCGAACTGGACGGACTGAAGCATATAAAGATAGCCCAGTATCGCTGATATCATGACGACTCGAAAGAGCGTATTGGTCGAGACATCTTCAAAGTTAAGCCAGGAAGACTGCATAGCTTGTGGTTTGATCAGATGACGACCTATTGCAAAAGCGGCAAAGGCAACGAGAACGATCGCGATCGCATTGCGAGTTTGAGCAATGTCTATCATCGTATTGAACTCTTCTTGGGGAAAGAGGAATTCAGCCAGAATCAGATAGTAGAGCGAAATTAAGCAAAGCAAATCGGTGCGGAAGAGATTTCGTAGTCCTCTTCTGCTGTCGAGATAGATGCTGGTCGTCAGTCCGATCGCAACCGGAATTGCAGCCGCTCTCGCAATCAATGCAGGCTGATCCGATGGAGACTGCATTCCTATGAATCCAAGCGCCACCCCACCGAGGATTGCTAAGGTTGCTGCACCAGAAGCAGAGGGAGGAAAATGCTCGACTTCGGGGTAGATGTCTTCTGAAAAATCGCGGGAGAGTGACATAGAACTCAAGCAGGAATTTGAGAAAGGGTGAGTTGCGGACGTTGGGGAATGACCTGCTCTAAGATCTGAACCAGTTCTGCGGCTTTGACATTCCAAGTGAGGTGATGCTGAATCAGATGTTGGGCTTGCTGTCCCATTTCGAGTCGTTTGTCATCCTCGCTGAGCATTCGATCAAGTGCGAGCGCGGTTTCGTCAATGTTCTTCGGAGGGACGGAATAGCCGTGAACCTCCTGAGTGATGACATCATTAATGCCACCATCATTGCAGCAAATGATTGGCTTTCCGGCTGCCATTGCTTCAAGGTAGACCGTAGCGAAGGGTTCATCCCATCCCACTAAGGCAAAACAATCTGCCCAAACCATTTCTTGCAGCACTCCGGCATGGGGCTTTCTCCCGATTAGTTGAACTTGAGCGGTGACATCATAGCGATCGACGGCTTGCTGCACTTTCTCTGCATCCGGGCCGCTTCCAATAATTCGCAGTACCGCATCTGGATGCTTACCAGCGATGCGACAGAACGCTTCGATTAACAATGGCACGCCTTTTCGTTCGGCAAACAGCGCACAAGCGAGAATTACTTTTTTGCCTTGGAGCGCGATCGGACGGGGGGTGTTTAAGACTTGCTTTGAAGGGAGATTGACACCATTGTGAAGCGTTAGGACTTGGCTTTGCGGAAAGAGCATTTGTAAGTCTTGCTGCATCGGTTTGGACACGGCAAGCAGCATTGTGGCTCGATCGGCGACTGTTTGCATTGCAGCTTTTCGACCCGGATAGCTTTGAGCGTCGCGAATCTCATCAAAGTCGTGATCGAGTGTGACGATCGGGAGTGCTTCAGGAAGTTGGGCGGCGATCCAACCATTCGGCAAAGTTTGATGGCAAAAGATGACATCGGGCTGAAAGGACTGAACGATGCGACGAAAGTTTTGCTGAATCGACTTCCAGGCAAGTTGCAGATACGGTTCGGGATTACGATGTGCCCAAGCTTTGAATGGAGGCACTGGATAGTAGAACCACCGGGGATAGCTGACACGAACTGAATTTGACCAAGTGAATGTGTCGGGACAGTTGGCGTAAGCTTTTGCTCCGGGGGTGAGTGCGATCGCGCTTGGCAGCCAGGAGGTTGGGGAAACAACGAACAGTTCGATGTTCTGCCGTGCGAGGGCTTCGGCTTGAGACAGCGCCCAAGTTCCCATCACCGGGTTATCGGGCTTGGGGAAGTAGGAGGCAAGTAGAAGAACACGCAGACGGGGAATGGTCATGCTGAGGCGACGGTAGTTGGGAGACGGTAGAAACGGTGGTGCTAAATAAGATGTACATCGCTTCGTCCTGAGAAGAACGATAGGCTCTATGTATATTTAGCAACACCGAAATTAGAAATCAGGACAAATAGTCGATCGTGTTCTCTTTATTTGCGCTTGCGGCAGGCAACGTCGCTTAACAGACGAAACAAATTGCATAAAAGTTGTGACTCCGCTATATCATTGAGGTTGATGGGTAGGAGTCCCCTGAAGATTGGCGAAATTCCTACACTTCTCAGGCTTAATTTGCAATCTGAGAAACTGTAGTGTGGAATGAAGGAGAGTTTCGACAGGTCAATCGCGAAAAAGATTCTTGCTTGAATTCTAGGCTGAACTGCTGCGTGCGTTGTTTAACCTTGAACTCCCTGAGTTAGCCAAATACTAACGCAGCTAGGAAAGTGTGGCACCAGCCTTTAAGCAATCTTCATAGATTTACTTTGTGTAACAAATTTCATGCTGCTTGGATGCCTGCACACTTAGAAGCACCTCACACCAACATTTCGCGCCGGCTTCAGGGGTCAGCGTTGCCGCCTTGATCTGGGAAGCTTGACTCGCTTGCTGTATCGCTTTGGAATCCTGAGTATAAAAAGACAAGGCTTGATAAAGCGCGATCGCATCACCCGCAGGCACGATCGCACCATTAACTCCTGGCTCGACTAAATCAACTGCCGCTCCAACCGCATCAGAACAAATGATTGGCAATCCCGCCCCTACTGCTTGATTCACCACCACGCCCCAACCGTCATAGCGACTCGGCAACACAAATAAATCTGCTTGCTTAAAAAACTGCGGTAAATATTCAGGATCGTGAAAGCCTGCATAGTCTATTTGTTGTTGAGTTTTGGACGAGAGCGATCGCATCATCTTAGGCAGTTCCGCTTCACGCCCAACGAGCAACAATCGCGCTTGAGTGCCGGATTGAATTAATCGATCGAAGGCTTGCAGCAACAGATCAATGCCTTTGCGCTCGATCATTTGACCACAAAAAAGAATCGTGATCGGTTTGCGGGGACGCTCGATCGAGCTTTGGAACTCGGATAGATTGCAGTAGTAAGGAATGTTAAAAATGGGATGCTTGGGAAAGCGCTGTTGATAGTCTTGTTGAGCGCGAGAACCAATTGCCGCGATCGCAGCACATCGACTCAATGCGGCTGAAAAGACTTTCTGTAACTGCCCTTTGATGCCGCTAGACTCTCCGACCATCTTTTCACCCCAGAAAATGCAGGGAACTCGATCGGCGTAAAACCGCAGTATCAGTTGCGACATCAGGTTTTGATAGCCATTGAGCACAATGACATCGACATGCTTCAAAGCGGGAAGATGCCAATTGAGATGGAAGCGCGACAGTCCCCAAGCTAAATGGAATCCTGGAAGCACAGTTTCGTAAGCTTGAATTGGCTTCTCAGTCCAGGGAGAATCTGCACAACCGGATTCAAGATAGTACACCTGCAAATCAATTTCTGGACAGCGAGACAAAGCGTAAAACAGATCTCGCTGATAGGGAGAAGGCACGATCGAATAAATGACAACTTTAAGCGGGCGCATACGTTAAGAAACAGCCAGAGACACTAAAGATTGCAGCCGATCGCTCAGTTGCTCTAAATCGAGAGCAGAGCGCGATCGGCTTCCTTGGGAAAGTTCGATTAGCTGCTGCGGCTGCTCGAGAAAGGATTGAAGAACTTGGGCGATCGCAGATCCTGAAACTTCAGGCAACACCTTGCCATTGATGCCATCGCTCACCACTTCTCCGCAGAACTTTGACACAATCAACGGGAGCCTCCAGGCTTGGGCTTCGAGTTGTGTCAGGCCAAATCCGTCTGACAGGGTGGGAAACAGAAACACATCCGCCTGCTGATAATATTGAGTCGTCATACTTCGAGGAACGCCATTGAGCCAGCGAATCTTCAGATGCTCGGTTGAGGGCGGCTCGATTTCGGAAGAACCCACGATCCAAAATTCGATCGGTCGATCGCGCAATTGTGCCGCTGCTTCTAAGACTGCTGCAATCCCTTTGCGTAAGATCACTCTTCCAAGAAACAACACTCGCAAGGGACGCTCTGAAGAAAACTGCGCTGGATAAGTCCGCTGAAAGGTTTGAGCTTCAATCGGAGGACGATACACCAATGGAACGACTCTTAATTTATCTGCCTGGATGCCTGCTTGAATTAGAGCTTGCCGCGACCATTCTGAATTCACAACAATGCAATCTACGATCGCACATTCTTCTCGCCAACTCTCCCAATATGAAGGCGGCACCGGATTCCAACTTGGAGAGAGTGTTGGATACCGTTGCTGTTCTGCTTTAACGATTTGTTCCTCAACAATTCCGGGATCAATCTGTCCTAAAACCGTGTACCAACCTTTGGATTTTGCATATTTCAGCAGGTCGAGAGCGGCGTAGCTATAAGTGAAAAAGATCGGGCGAGATCCTTGCGGTGGATGAGTGCGAAACTGTTGTAGAACTTGATGCTGAAACCAATGATTTCGAGCAATCATGTCATCCCAAAGCGTTGTTTTTTTTAGTTTTTGCCTCAATTCAAACTGAATCAGCGAAGCGGTCATTGATTCAACCGACGCATTGGCTAAATCAGGATGAAAGCGATCGCGCAAACTTCGCAATTGTGGAATTGGAATAGATTGAATCATCGATCGTGGAGCTACCCAAGCATCAGTAATCAATCTCGCTAACTGTCCGGATTGATGTAAGGCGCGAGGAATGGCGTAATGCTCACGCGCACCGAGTTGGCAGCAAATCCAAGGGGAGGGATTCATAATGTCCGGTTTGGCGAAGATGAAGGTAAGAACTGAGCGATTGAGATGAAACGACCTGACGGTGATGTTGATGTTGATAAAGCGTTTGAGGAATAGCGATCAAGCCTGACAGAATTCCAGCAAATCGTTGGTGTCGAATCAGCCAGAACACTCGATTCAGACATTGCGCGATCGCAAATCCCCAATAGCTTGGTGGATAGCGCAGATAAGCCAGCAACGCTCGATTGGTAATGCTCGCTGCCGTAATTTTCGGATTGAGATGATGCGCCAAAGCAGTATTGTGAAAGACTCGGAGCCAAGGACTTCTGAGAATTCGCCAACCTAAATGGTGCAACCGTAGCGATAGATCGACTTCTTCCATGTCGTAAGCAACCGGAAGCTGAACATATCCCCCAGTTTGAAGAAACACAGATTTCCGGTAAGCACAACCACATCCCACAAAATCCGCCACCCACTGAGCAACGGGATCAGCAGCAGAGATTGTTTCATTTTGATGATAAATTGCTGATCCAATCACCGCAGCATCAGGAAAGCGATCGAACAATTGCAGCAAGCGACCGAAGTAATCAGCATCGATCGGATAAGAATCATCATCAAAGCTGGCAACAATTTCATGCTTGGCGTGGGCGATCGCGCGATTACGTCCTCCACCGGGGCCGACTTGGCTGGGACTGCGAATGATTCTAATGTGCTGAAGATGTGCGATCGCAGGTTCCGTAACCGCATCATCTCCATCAATGTGAACAATAATCTCACTCGGTCGAGGCTGACAGGCTGAAATTTTTTCGAGTGCCTCGATTAATTGATCTACCCGATTGTAAGTTGGAATGATCGCAGTGATCGGACAAGTCTCTGTGTTTAGCACTGTTTTATCAGTTCTGAAGGGTGTCGATATCGAATGACTTGTGCTGGAACTCCAACCGCGATTGCATTGGCTGGAATATCTTTGGTCACGACGCTTCCCGCCCCGATCACGGCTCCATTCCCGATCGTGACTCCTTTGAGAATGGTGGCATTTGCCCCGATCCAAACGCGATCGCCAATATAAGTCGGTTGGGAAATTAAAGGCTGTGCTAGTGGTGGCAGAGCCGCATCAATGCCGTGATCATGATCGGTGATGTAGCAACCGGGGCCGATCGCGCAATCTTGCCCAACCCGAATCGAAACTGAAGCATCGAGCATTGTATAGCGGTTGACATAGGTTCTTGCACCAATGTAGATCTTAGGTTGCTCTCGCTTCTCGCCACTACAGAGCAACGTCACGCCGCGATCGATCGAACACTCTGGCTCAAATTCAATCTGCTGAAAGTTGCGGGGAATCTCAACTTGATTCAGCCAAACATAGCCCTGGAACTTCACGCCCAAGAAACGATAGTAAGCATTGCACCAGCGACTTTCTAAGGCTTTAATGATACGTTGGATCATGGTGAACATTTCCTAAAATTGCAATGAATCCGCTCCACTTTCCGAGCAGTAGTGTCGGCAGCGATCGCCATCCTTGTTGGGATTGAAGCGATGCTGCGATTTCAAATAGCTGAAGAACTGCGAGCTTCAGATAATCCTGAAATTGTCTGCGCTCTAGAATTTGAGTCATCACATAGTGGCGGTTGACTAGCTCCATTCGTGCGAGAACACCCCGATCGTTTTTATGATCCCCAGGCTGACTATCGTGAAAAATTCTTGCAGTTCTAGCATTCACTAACTTCCACTGCTTGCCGACATTAAGCGACAGTGTGACATCTTCCATCAATGAGTAGCCCGTAAACAATGACGCAAATAAAGGATGGGGAAGTGCGGCACGATGATAAAGCGTGCAAGTCGTGTTCAGCCATTCGACCGGAACGATCTCTGGAAGGGCTGGATCATCTTCAGGCAAAAGGTTTAGGGCTGGACCAATACAGCGACCTGCATAAGTGTTTTGCGGCTGACCATTGAGAAACCGAAACAAGGTTCGACTGATTCGACCCGGCGGTAAATACCGTTGATTCGTGATCATCGCATTCACTCCCCCGATCGCATCCTCACTCTGTAAGGCCGCCCACAATCGCGCTAAACAATCCGGCTCTAGCAAGATATCATCATCCATCAGCCAAATTACTGCTTGGGTAGCATGAACGATCGCTTGATTGCGCTGGGTTGCGGCTCCAATCTCAGTAGCTTTATAGTAGCGGATTTGAGTGTTTAATCCTGGAATCTGGCTTTCACAAAGTTGTTGAGTGCGATCGTCGTCTGAGCCATCGACCACGATCATCTCGATCGGCTGTACCGATTGTTCGGCAAGACTGTGTAACGTTCTAGAAAACGCATCTGGACGATGACGAGTGGGAACGATCGCAGAGATTGGAAGCTGAGTAGTCATTCCGGGAACTGAGTAAGTTGAAAATTACAGAATCGTTTTACTAAGCCGCAAAATAGAGCTGGAGCGGGTCTTGAACAAGTTTGAATTTGGCGTAAGACTTTAGATACTGATGAAGCCGTTGCGTCAATCCTAAACGGCGGAACTGATAGGCTGTACATAAACTATCTAGCAAAGAAATCTCGAAGTCTATCTCTTTATTCAAAGAGGCTGCGATGTGAGAAGCTTCGAGCATAATCTGTTCTTTGTACTTTTTGATTAAGTTAAGCTTGATGGATTGAACGCCGCGACCAAAGACACGATTGTCCACTGCATTTCTCAGTGACAAAGTAGAGGGCATTTCTGACCAATAGCATAACGGTTGAGGCTCGAAATATAAGTTGTCCTGAATTTGAAGGGTACGACAATATTCCTGTAGTCCGGAGTCTAACACCGACTGGCTTACTTGTAGATCAGATCGCATAGAAGTGCGCCAGAAAAGTCCTCCATTGGAAATCCCTTCAAAATAAAAGAGATGAGCGTGCAATTCTAGGGATGAATACATTCGACTTGTAAACCAGTTGCCTCTTGTTGTTCTCCCTGTCGGCTTTGCTGTTGATTGTTCTTGAAGCCAAATTTCCTGATTGCGAAGCAGCAAATCAACTCCATAAGCGTTAAGCGATGCAATGTTTTCTGATAGGAAAGTGGGCATCAACCAATTATCGTCTTCAAGAATACAGGCATAGTCTCCGCCAGCTAGACTTTTAGAATTGAAGGCGCGATTGAGGTTGCCTGCACACCCTAATTGTTGTGAGTTCGGTGCGTACTGGATTCTTGCATCTTCAACCTGCTCGACAACTGCTTTAGCTTCTTGATCGGGCGAATCGTCCATCACTAAGGCGACCCAATTGGGATAGGTTTGATCAATTAAACTAGACAATGCTCGTTTCAGTAATTGCGGACGTTTATAGGTTGGAATTCTTACTTCACATCGTTCCATTTTGGGACTGCTCCAGGTTACTTCCAAACTTTGCGTTTTATTTTGGCGACGTACTCAGCACTGGTAAAACCAAACGTTTTGTAAATGTGGCGGTAGAAATCAGGGGCAACGTGGTTCGAGGGTTCAAATTGTGGATCACAGCGTTTGACGGTTGAAGCAACTTGAACTGCCCAGAATTCATCCCAGGGGTAGATTCTTCGAGCATATTCAAATCGCGCTTGGTTAATCGCATCTTTTCTTGCAGGGGTTAGTTGTCCAGTGATTCGTAGATGAGTTTCGATCGCGTCTTGAACATTGAGACGATCGCGATAAATCTCATCTCCTTTTCTCCGAGTTACAGTCCCGCTACACCACCATCGGTAAACGGCTCCCGCTTCTTCACAGTAAGCGAATCGCTTATTTGCCATGAGTAACCGAACATACAAGTCATAATCTTGACAGTGTTTCAGGTCTTCTCGCCAACCGTTGATGTCGAGCAATGATTGTTTGCGAAGCAATAATCCTCCGGTTTGAGGAAGTTTCCATTGAATTGCTAGTAGCCAGAGATCATGAGGTAACGGCAGGGTTGCGATCGCAGGCGGGAGATGAATCACAGTTTGGTCATTCAGTTCCTCAGTAATATGTGGACTATAAATAACCTCAGCATCAGAATTTTGAGCCAAGAACTGAATCTGTTTCTCGATCTTGTCGGGTAGTAAGTAGTCATCCGCATCCAGGTATTGAATCCATTCTCCTGTACTGAGGTAGAGAAGTCGATTTCTTGCGACATTGCCACCGCGATTGCAACCTGTTTCCCAACGAATCTGATTGCCAAAGCTTTGAATAATTTCTAGACTACGATCGCTGGATCCATCATCGACTACGATCACTTCCTTGTGGGGATACGTTTGATCAAGAGCGCTTTGAATGGCTTGGGCAATCCAGCGATCGGCGTTATAGCAGGGAATGAGAATGCTGATCGTTTGACTCATAAAATTAGATAGCTTTTATGAAAAAGATAGCCAAACATACTCCCCAAGTTCTTCTTGAGAATAGGAGTAAGGACTCAAGGCATCAAAGAAGACTTGTTGAACGTCCATATCAGGTAGGGTATGCAACTCAGCCAAC